>DASTZB010000342.1:0-6475 GCA_035764525.1 Chitinophagaceae bacterium
GACAAGTAATACCCACCATCTTCTGAATAATAGTTTAAGCATAAACTTAGTTTGTGGTTTAGAATATGATGCAGCGTTATAAGATTACGTTGAAAGAAAAAATGACTTAACACATGATCGGCGGCCCACTCAATTTACATAAAATTTAATGAAAGCTGGTGTGCAGAAATAAAGCAACAGCTAAATAGCTTTTATTAAAGTCCTTCGTCTAATTCACAGAAGGTGTGAAACAATAATTTGAGTGAACCTTACAAATTCATACCTTTTAGAGTTATTGATATCTATAAGTCACCTAAAATAAAAACATATGGAAATTTTAGCAACTCTTATTATTGGTGCAGCAGCCGGTTGGCTGGGCGGTATGATCTATAAAGGCAGTGGCCTTGGTATCATTGGAAATATAATAGTGGGAATTATTGGCAGTTTTGTCGGCTACTGGCTCTTAGGAAAACTTGGAGTTAGCTTTGGCACAGGGTGGGTTGGTGCTATATTAACTGGTGCTCTCGGAGCAATAGTTATATTGATCCTTTTAAATTTGATAATTAAGAAGCGATAGCATTCGCTTTTTTGAACCAAACATAAGGATGATCAGTTCCGGTGTCTTCACTGGCCGGTAAGTTACTTCGACTATGTTGTTGTTCACGATTGATGAATCATTTTATTATTGGACTAAATCAGAACATCAGCAATAGAGCAATAACCCTAAACATCTAAGCATGAAATATTCAAATTATGTTCTGACTATTTATCTCCTGTTATTTATAGCTTGTAAAAACCAGGAAAAAGAAACTAACGAAACAAATACCAACCTTTCACATACGATAAACCCGGAAAGCAAACCAACATCTTCAGATATTCGAAACAACCTGGTAAGGTCAGAGGCACCAGATGCATTGACTAAGACAGAACAGGGATATGCTTTACCCGGATTTGATGATAAAATGGCCCAGTCGCCCATTAACATATTATCTTTTAGCACAGAAAAAAATAACAAACAGGAAATAGCTTTACAATTCAATGGAGAAATAAATGCTGTTGAAAACCTTGGTCATACAATACAATTGGATTTTACAGAAGGCAGCACTACGATTGCAGCAGGGAAAACTTACCAGTTTAAGCAATTGCATTTTCACACACCTTCAGAACACCTGATTGACGGCATGACTTTCCCTATGGAGATGCATGCTGTGAATGTAGCAGGGAACCAGGGGAAGAATGGAGAAGCTGGATATGTAGTGATAGGAATGCTTTTCAAAATGGGACATGAAAACAAATTCATTAAAGAGTTTTTAAATGCAATACCACGGGAAGAAAACAAAAAAGAAACCCTTCCACAGGGAACAGTAAAACTGGAAGACATGTTCTCTGGTATTGCGAAAAATGAACTGGAAACTTATTACTATTATAAGGGTTCGCTGACCACTCCGCCTTATACTGAAAGCGTTGATTGGTTAATAAGAAAACATATTTTTGAAGCTTCTCCAGAGCAAATATTCGCCATCGAAAAAATAGAAGGTGACAATGCACGTCATGTACAGGAACTGAATCAAAGAAAAGTGATCAGCAATTAATTTCCGGTAACGAAAGCTTAATCCTTAGACTGGTTCGGAAAAACAATACAGCAAATTACAAATACTCTTACATGAACTCCCCGATGTCCTGCATGATCCGTGTGGCGATATGATTTGCTTTTGTTTCAAAATCACTTTCGGCATAAATGCGAATGATAGGCTCAGTGTTCGAGGTGCGGAGATGCACCCAATCGTTATCAAATTCTATCTTTAATCCATCTTCTGTATTGATCGGATGCTTTTTATATTTCTTTTTTATCTTTTCAAAAATTGATTTTACATCAACACCATTATTCAACTCAATTTTATTCTTCGAAATAAAATAATCAGGATATAAGCTCCGCAATGATTTTGCCCCAAACATGTGATTGGCCAAATGACTTAGGAATAAACCGATACCTATCAGCGCATCACGGCCATAATGAAAATCAGGAACAATGATGCCGCCATTTCCTTCTCCTCCTATCACGGCATTCATTTCTTTCATTTTCTTAACCACGTTCACCTCTCCTACAGCTGAAGGAAAATATTCACCACCGTGTTTTTCGGTTATATCCTTTAATGCGCGGGTGCTACTCATATTACTTACGGTGTTGCCGTTTCGTTTGCTCAATATATAATCGGCTATTGCTACAAGAGTGTACTCTTCGCCAAACATTGAGCCATCTTCACAAACAAAACATAAACGGTCAACATCAGGATCAACTGCAATTCCCAGATGAGCATTTTGTTTTACCACTTCACGGCTTAGCTCTGATAAATGTTGTGGCAATGGTTCGGGATTGTGGGCAAAATTTCCATTCACTTCTTCATTCAACACAATCACATTTTTTACGCCTAACTTTTTAAGCAATGCAGGCACAAATGTGGCGCCGGTAGAATTAATACCATCCACTACGATCTTATATTGCTGGCTGGTAATTGCATTTTTATTTACCAGCGGGTAATTTAAAATAGCATCTATATGTTTTTGCATATAAGAATCGTCTATTAACAGTTCCCCCAGTTGCTCAACAGTATTAAAAACAAAATCTTCTTTTGCAGCTTTCTCCAAAACTTTTGCACCGAGTTCTGCAGAAATAAATTCGCCTTCGCAGTTCAAAAGTTTGAGAGCATTCCATTCTTTAGGATTATGACTGGCTGTAATAATAATTCCTCCATCGGCTTTTTCCTCTTTCACTGCAATTTCAACAGTAGGCGTAGTTGAAAGTCCAAGATCGATCACATCAATTCCCATTCCTGTTAAAGTGCTTACCACAAGATCACGAACCATTGGCCCGCTAATGCGGCCATCACGACCTATTACAATTTTTGTTTTCTTGCCCGACGAAGAAACCTCTGCGTTCGTGCCCCCTGCAATGATGCTTGCAAAGGCAGCGGTAAATTTTATGATGTCAACCGGGGTTAAATTATTTCCTGAGTTGCCTCCTATTGTCCCTCTTATACCTGATATGCTTTTAATGAGTGCCACGCTGTATTATTTTCTGTTTAATGGTTTAGCCTGTAAAATTTGATAGGGATGCAAAAATAAGCTTTTAACCACCAACGGATTTATTAGTTCATCATTACTTTTGCGAAATGTCAGAGCAGGCGTGGTACAAGGACTGGTTCAATTCTCCTTTTTATCACAAATTATATTTTGAGCGGGATGATAGAGAAGCCGAAGCATTTATTTCAAAACTTATTGATCATCTGCACCCTGCCACCGGAAGTTATATGCTGGATGTGGCCTGCGGTCGTGGTCGCCACAGCCGCAACCTGGCTGAAAAAGGTTTTAGAGTAACCGGTATTGATATCTCTTTTGACAGCATTTCCTTTGCAAAAAAATATGATACCGAAAACCTGGAGTTTTACCAGCATGATATGCGTTTGCCATTCCGGGTAAACTATTTTGACTATGCTTTCAACTTCTTTACCAGCTTTGGATATTTTAAATCAAGAAGGGAACATGATGATGCTATAAGAACGATCGCTAATGGGCTAAAACCAAACGGGATCTTTGTTATAGATTATCTTAATGTTCATTATTCGGAGGATCATTTAGTTTATAATGAAGATAAAAAATTGAATGGCACCAGGTATGAAATTCACCGTTGGCACGATGAAACCCATTTCTATAAAAAAATAACTATTAACGATCCACTTTTACATCACCCGATAGATTATACAGAAAAAGTTTCAAAATTTTCATTTGGCGATCTTAATGATATGCTTAGCTATCATGGTTTGCAGGTACAAGAAGTATTCGGAGATTATAAATTGGGTAACTATAATGTAAAAACAAAGCCAAGATTAATAATTGTTGCTAAAAAGAAAGCCATTAGCTAAAAGCTGCTAGCTAATGGCTATCCTTATTATTCATCAGCATCCATCTTCCCGTTTCATAGATAGCAGTAGTTACATTGCTCAATTTCTTTTTGATGGAATCTTGTTGGGTTGTGGTATAAGGTAGTTCTTCACTCCCCACCGGGTATAAATGTTCTTCGATAAAATTCAGGTTCTTGGTATAATAGTAGCTGTCAGTAACCACACCAATTTTTCCTTCATCATGATAAATAATGAAAGCATAATTATTTTGCTTGCCTGATTGTAACAGGTCTCTACCAAGTGTAGTGTTCACATAAGGTTGCTGAATCATGCCTGCAATAGTTGGTAGTACATCAATTTGTGAAACTGTTTCTCTCCTGCGCTGCGGCGTTAATAAATACGGTGCATAAAATAATAGAGGCACATGCTCATCGCTGAGCCGTTGCTCTGTCCATACAGAAGGGTACATAGCTGTTGCATTCCCCGATATACCATGATCACCAATAAAAACAAAGATCGTATTGTGAAAATAGGATTCAGCTTTTGCCGATTCAATGAATTTTTTAATACAATAATCAGAATAGCAAAAACTATTAAATTCATTTACTGACTCAAAGCCATATTTTTTCAATGTATCAATGGGTAAAATGATCTTTTCAAAATCCTTATCTTCCTGGGGGATCATGAATGGCCTGTGATTATCCGCTGTCTGTATGATTGCAAAAAATGGTTTTTGTTGCTGTCTAAAAGTTTTATTTGCTTCCAGGAAAAGATTTTTATCACTGATGCCCCAAACATTCATTTTAGGAGAACTAAATGTTCCTTCAGTATGCATTTGCAGGCCATCGATATTTTTTAAAAGACCATGAAAATTATTGAACTCCGGGCTTCCACCAAGAAAATACATTTTATCATAGCCTTCAAAATTATTGATGATCGTATGCTGATCCAGTGCTGCTTCATTACGTGTTGAAAATTTTGAAAGCTGTACATCAGGTATGCCTGTTAGCAAAGCAAATAATCCTCTTGCAGTGGAAAAATGAGGCGAAAAACATTTTTCAAAAAATATCCCGCTGTCCGCCATCTGGTTAAAATAAGGAGTTGTATTCAGCGGGTTACCACTCATGTTGCTTTTATACATGCTGAACGACTCACACATTACCAGCACAACATTGGGTTTACTTTCCAATGCTTTTCTTTCAGGAAATATCTCACGGCGATACGAGAAATTTTCTTTTACGGGTAGACCCATCCACTCTGTCATCACGGAAAAATTCTCTCTTGCTGTGCTCTCATTGAATTGTGGCTGGCGAAACCGCAGTGTTGTAAAAAAATTCTGAAGTGGATTTAAAGAAAGATAACTTTTAAAATTATCATTCAGCTCAAATGCCTTTTTCCATTTCAGTGAGGAAGTGGTAAGGCTTCCATAAATAAAAATGAGAAGCAATACCCCCGCAATAAGAAACCATTTTCTTTTATACGGTATGCCATGGCCGTCTGTTTTTACGATCACCGTCCAATGCATGCGGCGAAACATCCAGCGAAAAAAAAGTACCGCAATGATTAATCCCAGCAACATCCAGAAAAGCGGGTATGATTGCCAGAGCATCGTCATAGAGATCTTTGCATCCTCCCAAAAATTAAGAGCACTTGCATTTAGTCTTGTCCTGTTGTAAGCAAAATTTCCAAAGTCGGCTGCAAAAAAGAAAAAGACAATAAACGTGATGATGGCCAAATACCAGGTCCACCATTTTTTATTTTTTGAAGAATAAAATGGTGAAAGATTGGGTACCAGGCTTACAAATACAATAGGTAAAAGAATGATAGCGATCCAGCGAAGGTCATAGCGAATGCCCAACAAAAAAGAGGGTATCAATTCGTTAAAACCGAGATCTTTTGGTCTAAAAGAAAAATAAGTTGCAAACCTGAACAAAGTAAAGATGAGCAAAAAGATGAAGAGCAGGTTTATCACCCACATGATGGTCTTTGGAATTTTGAGCCTGATTAACATAGAAAAATGCAAAAGAAAAGAATTTCCGGGTTACGGACAACGAGTTACTGTTATATTTTGCCCGTTCCTCTATTTTTGTCAAATGTTTTTGACTCAAAGCAGCCTTCTTCACAAATTAGAACAATGGGATCAATGGCTTTTTATCCAAATAAATAATCATCAAAGCAATCCTTTTTTTGACAGTGTGATGCCTTACCTGCGCATTGCCTACTTCTGGATACCACTTTATTTGTTTCTGCTTGTTTTTATGCCATCAAACTTTAAAGGCAGAGGCTTGTGGTGGTGCGTTATTTTCCTTTGCACGGTTTCATTATGCGATATGACGAGCACTTACCTGTTCAAAGATGCATTTCATCGATTAAGACCATGCGCCGACGTGAATTTCTTTCAAAATGTGCGTTTGGTAATCGACAGCTGCGGAGGCCAGTATGGTTTTACATCAAATCATGCAGCCAACCATTTTGGAATGGCAACGTTTATTTTTATCACTTTGCGACCTGTTATTGGAAGATGGATGTGGATTGCCTTTCTCTGGGCCGCAATTATTGGCTATGCTCAAGTGTATGTTGGCGTTCATTATCCTTTT
>DASTZB010000343.1:0-7553 GCA_035764525.1 Chitinophagaceae bacterium
TAGAGGGACAATTGATCACTAATAAAATAGAAGCTGCGATAAATTATGATGGGGAAATTATTGAATCAAATGTAGAAGATGACATTTTGAAAATTGTGGTAGTGAATCGTTATAAGGATAGCCCCATGGCTAAAGCATTTATTAAAAATTTCGGTTTAAAAAAAGGAGCTATCGCTTCTACAGTCGCACACGATAGTCATAATATCGTTGCTGTGGGTGTGGATGATGAAAGCATTTGCAAAGCTGTAAACCTGGTTATAGAAAAAAAAGGAGGAATAAGTGCTGTAGGTCAAGGAGCTGAAATGGTCCTTGGATTACCCGTCGCCGGGTTGATGAGCAATGATGACGGTTATAAAATTGCTAAAGCGTACACAATAATTGATAAAATGGTTAAAAAAGAATTGGGTTCTACCCTCTTGGCTCCCTTTATGACACTTTCTTTTATGGCTTTATTAGTTATTCCTCACCTTAAGCTTAGTGATAAAGGCTTGTTCGACGCCGATAAATTTGAATTCGTCTGAATTAATTTCTAACTGGCTCGAGGGAGTTCATCATGTTCCTCCTATGAATTTCAGCCTGTCTGTCATCAATGACTGCACTTTTTTATTCCCAATTACCTGTCAAATATTTACAAAATAGTGGGAAAAATTTTGCGCAAAAACTGTCCCCCACCTTGCATTTTAGACGCAACCTATTATAACGCAGTGCCGATTTTATATAAAAAAAATCTGGCACTCCGATTGAATTATTAATAATGGAAATGATACTTGAAGTAAAAATGGTTATTTATGAAAAGGACGCCAATAACAACTGTAGAAACTAATACAAGACTTGCCGAAAGTCTTATTGAAGATCATATAAATAGTATGCATCATGCAGAAAAAAACTTCGGCAAAAAAAACGATTTGATTGGTAGCGTTTTATGGGGAAATTTTGAAAGTTTTAGCTGGTGTTGTGAGCATTCCCCCCTTGAAGGCACTATTGAAATCTGTTATTCAGATCTGAATAACAGCAGTGTTAGACGCATAAGTATTCCTGTGGAGACAAATTTTGGAGTGGTTTGTACGAAGGAAAAAGAAAGGGATTATAAATTGACATGGAGTTACTCGCTTTCCTAAGAACAGGGCAAGTACTCTTAAAACTGGTTCTTTTATAATTTTCACAAACCTTTTATAACCATTTTGAGCTTTAAAGCATCATATAAACAGACAGAAAGGAACAAACATCTGTGATAACGGCAAGTGACAGGGAAAAAAGATGGTTGTCAACCCTCAAAGTCACTTGTTATGAAAAAGACTCTACACATCAAGGCCACAATAGACGAAGAAGCCTTTCTTGAAGATATGGTTGAAAAATTAGCTTTGCGTCATGATTATACTGATAAACAAAAAATGAGTGGCAATACAGATACACTTGAAACTTCTTCGACTGAAACTTATGTCAGTGGAACTATTGCGATCAAAACGCAGGATCAGGAGATCAATATGCCTTTTATTACAAGCTTCTTATTTACCTGCATAAAAGAAAACAAGAATACATACCGACTGGAATGGGGCATGTCCATGTCTTAATCGGGATCCATATTCCGGAAAGAATTTAATGGAAAGTTTTTCTTTATTATTTAATATTATTTTACTTTTATTATCTCGTAAAATTTTCCAGCCCTATTTATAACCAGGCTCCTGATTGTTGCCATCGATAAAATCACTGTTTTTATTCATACACCACCATTATGAAGCCGAACTATGTCACTCTAAAGTGTCTTTTTACATCCATTTTGCTTGTAGGGGCAACGAAAGGATATTCTCAATCCGGGATTTACGGCTCTATAGCCGATGGCGGTGATAAGCCGCTTGCCAATGCTAATGTTTTATTATTAAATGCAAAAGATTCCTCACTGGTCAAAGGGACCACAACTTCAAAAAACGGGGAGTTTAGTTTTTCAAATATCACTTCGGGCAGCTATTTAGTTAGTGCTACGTTTGTCGGGTTCAAACAGGTTTATTCAACTATCATTGATCTCAACAATTCAAATGAAACAAAGAAAATCGCTACACTCAGGTTCACAGAAGGTGAAGTGATCCTTTCCGACGTAAGAGTTACCGCAAAAAAGCCACTTATTGAGCAAAAGATGGATCGGATGATTATCAATGTGTCCGGAAGTATTACTGCTGCCGGAAATTCCGCACTTGAAGTCCTCGAAAGGTCGCCTGGCATTATGGTAGATCGTCAAAACAATTCAATATCTATGAATGGTAAGAGCGGGCTAGTGATCATGATCAATGGAAGAATCAGTCGTCTTCCCATTGCATCACTAGTACAAATGCTGGCAGGTATGAATGCCGCCAATATAGAGAAAATAGAACTTATCACGACTCCCCCTGCTAATTTTGAAGCCGAAGGGAATGCGGGTTACATCAATATAGTCTTAAAAACAAATACCCAATACGGCACCAACGGTTCTTATTCCCTGACGGCTGGCTATGGTGAAGGATTGGTTTCATCTGCCAGTTTAAATTTTAATCACAGAAAAGGAAAGATCAATTTTTATGGCGACCTGGCTGCCTCCCAAACAAATTATACCCAGGAGTTTTCTTTTTACAGAAAGGTTGTTTATCAATCAAGGAATATTGAAACATTTACAAACAGTGATAGAGATATAAAAACGCCTAATTATGATGGAAGATTGGGTCTGGATTATGATTTGAATAAAAAAACGATCATCGGCGCACTGGTGAATGTTTTTGACAACAGGTTCTCTATGATAGCCAGGAATACCAGCAATGTACTTATCGATAACAAAGTTGATACTATTGTAATCATTGATAACGAGGAAAAACATTACCTGTTTAATTACGGCGGCAATTTAAACGTACAACATAACTTTTCTGCTGATGAAAAACTGATCGCCAATCTTGACTACGTTTATTATAAGGATAGCAACCCCGTAACTTATCTGAACTCTTACTTCAATGGAAATGGAATATTTCAGTATGACCAGCAAATGAGAAGCAATAAACAGACTCCGATTAAATTCTGGACTCTCGGCGTAGATTATTCACAGAACCTGGGGAAGAAAGTAAATATGGAAGCCGGAGTCAAAGGAACCATATCAAAATTTGTCAACGATGTGACCGTTGAAAGAGAAAGCCAGAATGGCTGGTTAAAAGATCCGGACCTGACTGCCCACTATGAATTAAATGAAAATATCAGCGCCGCCTACAGTTCCTTTTCGATAGCATTTACAGATAAAACAAATATGAAACTGGGACTACGTTATGAATATACTAATTCCAATCTCGGGTCTGCAACTGTAAAAGATATTGTTGACAAGCATTATGGTAACCTATTCCCAAGTTTTTTTATTTCACAAAAAATCAATGAAAATCATTCTCTCAATTTTGCATACAGTCGCCGCATTACCCGTCCTACTTTTAATAATATGGCGCCATTTGTAATCTTCATGGATCCCAGTACATTTTTTTCCGGTAACCCTGGGTTGCAGCCATGTATCTCTGATGCTGTAAAAACGGATTATCTTTTTAAGAAGTTTGTCTTTTCATTTTCCTATACCTATGAAGCGAATCCCATCTCTGATTTTGCACCTAAGGTTGACCCGGCAACTAATAAGCAAACCTTAGCTGCGGAAAATCAGAAAAATCAAAAGACGCTGACTGCTGTTGTTTCATTTCCGTTTGCTATAGCCAAATGGTGGAATATGCAAAACAATGCAATCGCAAGTTCTCAAGTGCTTAATGCATTTTATCTTGGGTCACCATTGGTCATTAAACAAAAAAACTTCAATATTAATAGCATACAGACTTTTATCCTTCCAAAAAATTTCGCCATTGAGCTTTCCGGGTTTTACCAATCTGGTGGCTTATTCGGTATTTACAAGATAAGTCCAATTGCTTCAATGGATTTTGGCCTGCAAAAAAAATTTGAGCCCAAAAAAGGACATCTCCGATTTAATATTAGTAATGTATTCGGACCTCCAACCTTTAAAGCAGAAGCTAATGCTCCGGAATATAATCTCGTAGTAAATGGAGAACTCCGGTTTTCGGTCAGAACATTCAGATTAACTTACACCCGCAGTTTTGGCAATGATAAAGTAAAAGGCAAAAGAGAACGGTCAACCGGATCAGAAGAGGAAAAACAAAGAGTGCAAACAAATTAAGTCTTTCTTACGATTTTATTGTTTATTCTGTTCAATGCTAGTCATTCAGAATTTTCACCGACCATTTCCCGTCTTTCACCGAAATCTCTCACATTATTACCTCTTGGCCATTGTCCATTATACGTTGCCGTCATAGCTTTGATTAAAATTTACAACTATGACAGAGCTACAAGATTCCCGCGAACAAAGACGACAGGAAAGACAAAAAAGAAGGGAAGAAAGAAGACAGCGTTGGGCAAACGGTGCCCAGGGTCAATTTGGTATAATAAACAGCAGGCACAACAATGTATTGACAGGAGCTTTTATACTTCTTATTGGCATTGTTGCTCTAATGAGAGCAACGATCCCTGATTTTCCTGACTGGGTATTCGATTGGCATACACTGCTGATAGCATTTGGATTATTTATCGGCATACGCCACAATTTTCGCGGCGGTGCATGGCTTATTCTTTTACTTGTTGGTGGTATTTTTCTTTTCAGAGATATTTATCCAGGGTTTTCATTCAATCGTATTTGGCCTATCGTATTAATAGTGGTGGGTTTATTTATTATCCTGCGGCCACGTCGCAGATGGAAATGGGATAGTACAAAAAAGACTGAAGGAGCAAGTGATTCATTTTTTAGCGAGGATGTTGATTATTCAAAAGATGATTTTGTTGACAGCACATCCATTTTTGGCGGTGCAAAAAAGATCATCATTTCAAAAAATTTTAAAGGTGGTGATCTTGTAAATATTTTCGGGGGCACCGAGCTTGATCTTTCACAAGCTGATTTTACAGGCGTTGCAATTATTGAGCTTACCACCATTTTTGGTGGAACTAAGTTACTCCTTCCTTCCAACTGGGCTGTAAAATCTGAAGCTGTTACGATCTTTGGGGGCATAGAAGATAAAAGAAGAATGCAACAAATAACTGAAGCTTCGGATAAGACTTTGCTGATCAGGGGAACTGTGATCTTTGGCGGTATCGATATAAAAAGTTTTTAATCATAAACCACAACCTTACTAATATGAACTGGTATCTAGCTAAAATTGTATACCGTATTGTTTGCGGCGATGGCAATCATACTCCGCAATTTGATGAACAACTCCGATTGATCCATGCGCCAACTAAAGAAGATGCGTTTTATAAAGCGCAGCATACGGGGAAGAAGGAAGAAGAAACATTCTATAATTTGAAACGGGAGCTGGTGAAATGGCAATTCATCAATGTAAGTGAGCTGTATAAAATGGGTGAAATGATCGATGGCGCCGAATTATATTCCCGTATTGAAGAAAAAGATGATGCCGACATTTATACGGAAATTATAAATAAGAAAGCGCAGGGCATTCTTCATTCCGACACACATCAACTTTTGCAGCTGGTATAAAACTTATGGCAATTTCTCCATTATCAGTAACGAGGTTCAGGATCATTTTCAGCATTAGTTGGCTGATCATAGTTATTGATCATGTATTCCTGTTGCGTTGGTTTGGATTAAGTTGGCAAACGGCTATTATTGACAGCGCAATAAATGATGTGCTATTGATACTCGCCTGCATGCTTGTGATCATGATGCTTCATTACTATTTGCCACAAAAAGAGAAGTATTTTCATCTTTTTACCTGGTGCATTTTAATTACGGTAATCGTCATTTTAATCACAAAAGTCATTCTAAAAAATATTTTTGCCAGTGATGCTGAGTATATATATTTTTTCAACCGTTCAATATGGATCCGCAGCAGTTTTGATTTTCTTTTATTGGGATGTGTTATTCTTATTAGCGTGATCTGGTACAACTGGCAGGAGCAAAGTGAACAGGAAGTTAGAAAACAGGATGCAGAAAAATTATCAAAAGAAGCTGAACTTTTTAAGCTTCGTCAGCAACTGCAACCACATTTTTTGTTTAATAGTTTAAATAGCATAAACGCGTTAATTGGCTCAAGGCCAGAAGAAGCAAGAAAAATGGTACAGCAGCTTTCTGATTTTTTGAGAGGAACTATAAAAAAGGAAGAACATCAATGGGTAACATTAAAAGAAGAATTGCAATATCTACAGCTTTATCTTGATATTGAAAAAGTAAGATTTGGTCACCGGCTGACAACAAGTATTGACTATGATGCAGCGCTTGATGAATTAAAATTACCTGCATTGCTTTTACAACCGATCATGGAAAATGCGATCAAGTTTGGGTTGTATGATACGGTTGATGAGATCGAGATAAGTTTAAAAGCAACAAAAGAAGAAAATAATTTAGTAATAACGGTAACCAATCCTTTCGATCCTGAAACTTCAACACCACGACAGGGAACTGGTTTTGGTTTACAATCAGTGCAAAGAAGGTTGTATCTATTATTTGCAAGAAATGACCTGGTAAGCACTGAAGCAAAAGAAAATATCTTTACAACAACAATTAAAATTCCACAGGCATGAGCAGCAAAGTGATCATAATAGATGATGAACCACTGGCAAGAAGTATTGTAATAGAATATATACAACACTTCCCTGATCTTGTAGTGTCGCAAGTATGCAGCAATGGTTTTGAAGGTATTAAAGCCATTCAGCAATACAAACCAGACCTGATCATTCTTGATATTCAAATGCCAAAGATCAACGGATTTGAAATGCTTGAGCTAATTGAAAATCCTCCTGCGGTAATTTTTGCCACTGCCTTTGATGAGTATGCTATCAAGGCATTTGAAGCACATGCTATTGATTATTTATTAAAACCATTTAACCAGGATCGTTTTGAAAAAGCAATTAAAAAATGGAGAGAACAAAAAAATAGTTCCGCTGGTGAAAAGCAAACAAAACAATTGCTGGATGATGTTGCATTAACAGCACCCCAAAACCAGAGAATCGTAATTAAAGACGGAAGCAAGATCAAAATAATTCCCGTGCAGGATATTTTTTACTTGGAAGCGGCTGATGATTTTGTAAAAGTGTTTACCAAAGAAGGCTATTTTCTAAAAAATAAAACCATGAGCCACTTTGAACAAGTGCTCGATCCTTTACAATTTGTGCGATCACATCGTTCCTATATTGTCAATCTTCAACAGATCACAAGAATTGATCCTTATGAAAAAGATAATCATGTCGCAATACTCCGCTCCGGCGCAAAAGTTCCTGTAAGTCGTACGGGTTATCCAAGATTAAAAGCGATTTTGGGCCTTTAATTTTTATATCCTAAAATAGTGTTTCGCCTCTTATTACCAGTTATTACCAGTACAACTACACAACTCTATAGTACTTGATAGGCATATTGCTATTTTAGATTTTTTTTATCTACATTTAGAGACTAATAAACAGTCTCTACCCCCTGCAAAAGCCACTGAGCCCTTTTCCATTGAAAATCTGGTTTACTTAAACAACAATTATGAAAAAAGACACTGTCTTTT
>DASTZB010000344.1:0-3228 GCA_035764525.1 Chitinophagaceae bacterium
ATCCCAGCAGCGGGTTTACTACATCGCATAAAATAATTATTTCTGTGTTTGCAATTCTTTTGTCGAGGCCTGTTATATCAATTTCTGCAAGCAATGGTAAAGAAGCAGGTAAATTATCAAGCTCATTTCCTTCGGCATCCAAAAATTTTATCCCTACTGCTTTCAAAATTCCCGCTCCTCCATCAACAGTTGCGCTACCGCCGATACATAAAATGATCTTGGCGGCTTTTTTGTTCAACGCTTCAATGATCAACTGACCGGTACCAAATGTCGTTGTAGTTAAAGGATCATATTCATCAGCTTTCAATAATCGCAAGCCTGATGCGGTTGCCAATTCAATTATCGCTGTTTTATCTTTGCCGAGCCAGCCGAATGAAGATGTTATTTTTCTTTTTAAGGGATCATTCACGATCGTACGGATCAATTGACCACCTAAATAACTAATTAATAAATCTCCAGTGCCGTCACCACCATCGGCTACAGGAAAACAAGAAGTGGTACAGGACAACTTACTTTGATGCAAACCATTGTTGATCGCTTCAGCAACTTTTGCCGCATCAAGACTGTTCTTAAAAGCATTTGGAGCGATCAGTATATGCATATCCTGTTTATATGATAAAAATAATTCCAGCCAGTGGTGAAACAATTACCTGCAAAAGATGAGTTCATTAGATCCTCTTTTCGGGTACAAACGCCTGATTAAATAAATCCTAACGGTCCTGCCTCGTCTTAAATCCAAAAAAATAAACTCGTATATTTACAAAAAAATCTATCGTATGTCATTATTAAATCAGCAAAAAGGTAAAAAGAAAAACGATAAGAAGAAAAATCAGAATAATTCTGCACCCGGTTCAAAATTCATTCAAAAACCGCAGACAAATACTTTTGTAAGCAAACAGGCTAATACAGGATCACAAAGAGGAAGTTAAATTCGCTTCACTCAATCATTTACTTTTACGATCTCCTTTTTTACGTTCAGCTTATACCGCAACGCTAATTCCTCATTGCAGAAAACATAGAGCCATTCCCCAGTAGCAGTGGTTATGTTGTACTTAAAAATAAGTTTTTCGGCGCTTGTGTTACCAGGGGAAATTTCCGTAAGCTGAGTAGTATCAAGAACCGGTGATTCTGAAACAAAGAGATTTCTGATCTCTTTTCTTGAGTTTAATTCGATAAGAATAGTATCCCCAACTGCTACATCAATTACACCTTTCGCCGGAAAATAACTACTGACACCCGCTTTAAGATAACCCGAATACCGAAATGGGCTTTGTGCATATTCACGGTAAACAGGTGGGTCTTTCAACAATGTCCATTGCGGATCTTCAGGGTAATGATCACGAATGAACTCAGAAGGCGGCGTAAGAAAATAAAAATCATTGTATTTCCGGATGTAGTCATTTCCATAACTAACAACACCGCTGGCCCAGGTTACATCGAGCAAATACCATATGCTGTCAATATAAACCGAATTCCATGTATGATTGACAGCAAATCTCCGGTTATTATTTGTTCTCGCATAACCGTAAATGATCTCAGCTTTTATTCCTGCATGATCACATAAGGTCTTAAATAGCCGGGAGTATCCATCGCAAAAAGCAACCCCGGTATTCAAAACTTTTGCTGCTATTCTTTCATTTAGTGGTGGCAATGCCACACTACTGTCATCTGGTTCTTTGTAAAATTGTCGGGGAAGATTCTTACGCTGCCCAAAAGGCATAACGTTGTAATCAATATGTTCAGTTATCCAGCGAAAGATTGCTCTCACTTTTTCACGATCTGTCTTACCAAGAGAGGCCAGTTGTTGGGCTAATGTATCTGCTTTTGAAACAGGGATCGATTCGGCTTTACTGTCAATCGCATAAAAATTAGTTTGCCCGACCTGGGAATAAAACCTGAGTGGCAGAAAAATTAATATGAATAAGAAAGCTTTCACTTCAAATCAAACTCCTCTTAAAGTTAAGAAGAGTTTTTGAAGTTAGGCTGTTATCCTATAAAGTTCCAAGAGCAAAAATGAGAATGACTAAGACTTATTGAACTCCTAGTTCCCAAATTATCGCCGGCAGGTTCTTATTTTTGAATAAAGCATTATAATTATCAATTGTTTTTCTCAAGTCCTTATCATAAACGTTTTTATATTTCACCCATTCTTTATCCAAGTCAGCATTCCGTGACTTTAACCCTTCTGTTATTCTTGGATCATGTGCATCAGCAAGATTTTTCAGATAAAGGAACTCTACATTTAATTTGCTGGAAAAATTAATTACATCCTGGAAATTCTTTTGTCTTGTTTCGATCAGGCTCGCCTCCCATTCATCGATCTTCTTTATCAACTCTTTTCCTTTCTCAACTAATTCTTTGCTATCCTTTACATCTTTAAGCAATTCATTATAGGTTTCCACCTGTTTCTTAACCTTCCGCATCGCAATTATGGATTTGTGAATTTCACTGACCTCGTTGCTGATATTGTTAAGGAATTTTTGTTGTTCATTCCAGTCAGCCGCTGTTACTTTCAAAGCCGGGTCTTGTATAACATTCATTTCCGTTTCAGAAGTTGTTCCTTTATAATTAAGTCTTGCTTTATATTTTCCCGGTGGCAAACGATAGCCGCTATAATCGCCATAAACAAAAGCACCCTGTATATCAGGAGAAATATTTTCGCCTTTAAAATTCCATGCAAAGCGATTGATCCCTTTCATAGCGGGTATCACTTGCGCTGGTGGCGGACCACCGGGATATGGTTTGAACAGGCTATCTTTTTTATTGGTGTAGGTTCTTACCACTTTATTAGTTGCATCCATTATCTCAAGCTTCACCAAATTTGTATCTGCATTTTCCGGGAAATAATAATCAAGCATCACTCCTTCAACAGGGTTTGCACCATTTGAATTTCCCGGATCAAGACCGGGAATATTTGCTGCGCCGCTATAACGATAAGTTGTTTTAGGGGTGAACAATTTTATTTTGCCTGCTCCCATCACACCTGCAAACTGTTGTAAGGCCCCAAGATCATCCAGGATCCAGAACGCCCTTCCCGCTGTGGCTACAACAAGATCATTGTCTTTAATGATCATATCTGTAACTGGTACCACGGGAAAATTTAATTGCATTTTGTTCCAGTTTGTTCCGCCATTGTATGAAATATAAAAACCCCTTTCACTCCCCGCATAAAGCAAGTCTTTTACTTTTTTATCCTCTCGTATTACACGAATAAAATCATCGGCATCC
>DASTZB010000345.1:0-8415 GCA_035764525.1 Chitinophagaceae bacterium
TTGGCAATTTTGAAAGGACGAGTTAAAGGGGCATTTGGCTGACCGAGCCCGCCAGCATTATCAGTACGATATTCTCCGATTTTCCAGAGACTTGGAAACATCAGTCTGCTTATACCGTTGGGTGCAACAACAAAATCAGCTCTACCAGGCATTTGACCAGCACCAACATTATTAGAAGTTTTTCCAGGGAAAGACGCTCCAGTCGGATAAACAAGTCCGATTGCTTGTGATTGATATTCCAGGAAACTCAATATAGGTTGACCCGGAGTAACCGCCATGTCATTCGCATTATAGAGTGTTGCGTTAGTGGTTCCTCCTTTAGGCCAGTTGGCCCTGTAAACAGTACTGAAAGTACCATCATAACGTGAGTCTAATGTCTTTTCGGCAAATGTATTTGTAAAAACTCCGATTGGGGGAGCCATGCGAACATAGGGACGTCCTAAACTCTGGGCTGCTTCTCTTTGCACAGGACTTACACCAGCACCAGTTCCATCAGGATTCGGAGCGCTTCTTATATTCGTATAATTCCAGGTAACGAACCAAACACATGAGTTTCTACCATCATTACCTATTTCACTTTGAAAGCCTGTAATAGGCGACCCATTATAAAATTCGCTTTGCTCCGTGTGGTCGGCATAAAGAAGCATTTCCTTGTTGCGGTCGTTACCCCCTATATGCACGTCATAAAAAGTATTCTCCAGACCAAAAGGACCCGGATCGCCAATGGCTTGTGTCGAAATATCATAAGCTTTTTGAAAATAATAAGCGGCGTCATGACCATCAGGGTCGGTTCTTGGCGACGCCGGATAAGTAGGAATATTGTTTGGGTTTTGCAGCCACCAGGCATATGTTAAATATGCTTTCGCCAGATAAAGACGTGCAAGCGTTTTGGTAGCTCCGCCGATTACCCTGCCAGTAGCTGGCAAATCGTTTATTGCTGTCAGCAGGTCGGGGAATATGCCTTTGGTATAAACCTGTGGCACGGTATTGCGCACAGATTTTCTTGAAGGAGTGGTATTGAATTTCAATTCACCTGCACCCAGATCTAATGGCACTCCGCCAAATGTTTGTACTAACTGAAAATAATCAAAAGCACGGAAAAACCTGGCTTCGGCTATCAGCGCATTTGAAAGTCCAACCGCAGCCGCATTCTCAATAATACCGCTGGCTGTATTTATATTAGAGAAGGCGACTCCCCATAATACGTCAGAGCGACTGCTGGCCCCAGTCAGATTCCCCACACCACTAAGATCCATATCCTTATGGTTACCATCAGCCATTTGACCATAGGTATATTCGTCGGTACCGGTTTCCAAAGCATTATAATAATAAGGTTGGCCATACAGAAAGCGCAGATGGGCATATTGGGATGTGATGCCTCCCAGCACACCTTTTTCCGTTTTAAAAAATTCGGGTGTATAAATACTACGCGGCTCTTCTTCCAGGATTTTTTTACATCCTGATGCTAACAGTATAAAGAGCGCTGATACGATAATAGATTTTATTTGTATATGTTTCATATTCATATATTTTAAAATGTCAAATTAACGCCAAGAATGTAGTTTCGGGTTGAAGGTGTGTTAAACCCTACAGTCAGAATGCGTCTTGGATAACTACCTGCTGCCTGATTTTCATTTCCGAAAGAGTTAGTTTCGGGATCCAGACCAGACTCATCGTGGTATGGCGAGAACATGACAAAAGGATTTTGTGCAGTAAAGTACATTCGCATTTTAACACCAGAATTCTTTATCAGGCTTCGGTTGAAGTCATATCCCAATGTTATTGTGCGAATCTTCAAGAAGGAGGCATCAAAATACCCTAGTGTGCTGGCATATTTTGGATTGTCATTGCTAATTGGGCCAGCGGGATTTGGATATTTTGCACTGGTGTTGGACGGTGTCCAATAGTCAACGTCTAAATTATTTCTACGTCCCGTCAGCAAATTAAGATAGCCGTTTGCTCCGTGAATTGTACTGACAAGAATACCGCCACTTCTATAAAGCCCCACGAGACCCAGGTCAAATCCTTTATATGATACCCGGGTGTTAAAGCCACCCTGAAAATCGGGATCCACATCTATAATTTGCCGGTCAGCAGTCCCGATTGCCCTGGTTGGGGTTCCATTGGTATTGTAAGTTCCGGTGTATAGCACTCTAATCATTCCAACTCTTCCACCCGGTTCGAGAATGCCCATATAAGCATCAGCACTATCCGTGGTTGTCTCCCAAAGTCCAATTTTTTTATAATCGAAAATCGCGTTTATATTATGTCCCACAAACCAAGCATTACCTTCATCCCTTGTCTGACCTGATGCAAGTGATACTAGCTTGTTATTATTGGTATAAATATTAAACCCTGCCTCCCATGTCCAACCATTCGCATTGTCGAGAATTACGCCATTCAGGCTAAGTTCAAATCCCTTGTTTTCAGTTGCCCCAATGTTTGCAGTAAATCCGGTCACACCAGATGTTGGTGGCAAGCCAAGACCAAGAAGAATGTCCTCTGTTTTTGTTATATAATACTCCATGGTACCGGATAGGCGGTTTTTAAGAAGAGAAAAGTCAACACCGAAGTTCCAGGTCTTGGAGAACTCCCATCCTAAATCCACATTCGGTAATTGAGTCACATAATACCCTGTGGAATAGCTTGAAGGACCAAAGTTGTAAGGCCTGGTGCTTAATAGTCCAAGCGTTGCATAAGGGTTAATAGCCTGGTTGGAGGTTTCACCATAACCGGCACGCAGTTTCAGACTATTTATAAAAGAGATTCCTTTCATGAACGATTCCCTGCCTATATTCCATCCTACAGATACGGCGGGATATGTGTGCCATTTATGCCCTTCGGCCAGTCTTGATGAAGCATCGGAACGCACAGTTGCAGAGATCATATATCTGTTATCATATGAGTACATCACACGTCCCATATAAGACATGAGTCCCCATAGCTGGTAATCCTGGTTGGCAGGGTTTACAGTTATCTGACCTGCAGCCTGGCCAAGGTTATAAAATTGAAAAGCATCAGCAGGTATATCCTGGGCCGACATATTAGATCTGTTGTATTTGCTTTGCTCCGCAGAGTACAAGGCGACTGCATTCACTGTATGTTTTCCAGAAAAAGTATGGTCGTAGCTGAGCAGGTTTTCAAGTGTCCAATGATAAGTAAACCTGTTATCAATTGAAGCGGATGATGCAGTATTAGGATTGAGTCCATCGCCTACTCCTTGTCCTGTATAAGCACCATTATTGGATTGTATATAATCCAGGCCGAGGTTTACTCTATATTTCAATCCTTCGAGAAATGGCAATTTCACTTCACCAAAAATGGCATTGTAAGATGCAAAGCCACGAGTTTCGTTAATCCATTGATCATTGTCATGTAATCTTTCTACAACATCTTTTGTGAAGACATATTGATTGTCTATTGACATACGAATTGCTCTTTTTGTCGTACCATCAGGGTTAAATGGTGTGGAAATAGGCGTCATACTTAATGTATTATACAAGCCCACCTGGTTTCCTTCGCTTTCATTAAAGTTGGTATAGGAAGTAAACCCTACACGAAAATATTTTCCAACCTGCTGATCAAGTGAGCCGCGTATTGAATATCGTTTGTATGTCTGAGTAGGAATTACACCTTCATTGTTGTAATAACCCAATCCAAAACTGTAGTTGCCGGTTTCGGAACCACCAGAAAGGCTGACGTTATGATCTTGTACGATGCCAGTTTGGTAAAATAGATCCTGCCAATCGGTATTTATATCATTAAATTCATCCTGCCCATTGGTGTATTGACCTCTTGCAGCACGGAGCGCCACAAACGTCGGCCCGTCCATCATTGGGTATTTGGCAAAAACAGATTGTGTACCAACATAACCGTTATAACTTATCTGGGGTTTTCTATTCTTAGTTCCTTTATCTGTTGTAATAAGAATAACTCCATTGGCGCCACGGGAACCATAAATCGCAGTTGCCGAAGCATCTTTTAGAACTTCAACGCTTTTGATGTCGTTAGGGTTGATGTCGCCTAAGGATCCCATGAAAGGTATCCCATCAAGAACTATCAACGGATTATTATCGGCGCTCAACGATCGTGCACCTCTAATGCGGATCTGCATGGTAGCCCCCGGCCGGGTTGAGGTTTGTGACATTTCCACACCAGCTAACCGCCCTTGTAAGGCTTGAGAAATATTGGGGGCCGGGACTTCACGCATTTTATTACCACTGATCGAAGCGACAGATCCGGTAACAGCTTCTTTTCGTTGTGTACCGTAACCAACTACAATCACTTCACCTAAACTCTTTTCTAATGAAACTAATGTTACATCAACAGAAGTTCTGTTATTGACTTTTATTTCCTGCGTCACAAAATCAACTGACGAAATAACAAGGGTTGCATTCCCGGGAGCCGACAGTTCGAACTCTCCCTGGTCATTACTTGCAGTGCCATTACCAGTTCCTTTGATTGTAACTGATGCGCTGGATACGGGAGTACGGTCTTGTTTTAATACTCGTCCCTTTATTGTTATGTTCTGTGCGGTACTTGCAACGGAAAATAAGAGAGACAAAAGCAGTATTAAAATTGTAGGGTTTAACAGCCGCAATTTTGTTGGCGGTTTCGAGTTTTTCAGAATGGCAGTTTTTTTCATAATATTTATTTTGACAGTTGAAAACGTTGAATTTTATTTTTAATAAGAGTATAAGAAGCATATTCTATCGCATAAGAAAGAATATCTATTGAGCGATTAATGGTATTTGAAAAATTAACAGACGATAAAAAATATTGAATCGCTGTTAGATGTACAGCGTCGTGAAGTAACAATTGAATGTCAATCCGAAATTTTTTCATACAGCAGCCAGTCGTAAAATGAGCCTTTTAATAGTCATGCAGTAAAACAGAACTGCATTTTCGCATAACGAATATAGGAGTTTTTTTAAAAATTGCAACCGATTGCAATTTTTTTTTCAAAAAAAGGTACTTTTATTTGTAAACAGGATTTCCACTATGTCTAATCAAAAGGAAATAACGATCTACGATATTGCCAAACATCTGGACATCTCAGCCACAACCGTCAGCCGTGGATTGAAAAACCATCCAACTATTAATAAGAACACTAGAAAAAAAATTGCAGATGCAGCGAAGGAATTAGGTTATCGTTCAAACACTTTTGCAAGTAGTCTTCGCAGCAACCGCACACATACAATTGGAGTCATCGTGCCTCGTCTTAATAGTAATTTCATGTCATCTGTATTAGCAGGAATGGAAGACGCGGCGAGTCGTGAGAATTATAATCTTATTATAACTCAATCGCTTGAAAAAAGAGAAAAAGAAAAAGCCAATGCTCATACTATGTATAATAAGAGAGTCGATGGATTATTGATTTCGCTGGCTTATGACACAGAAAATATTTCACATTTACAGCCATTTTTTTCAAAAGAAATTCCTGTTGTTTTCTTTGATAGAACCTTCAGCCATAGTGAAAGCACAAGCATAAAGATTAATAACTTCCAGGCCGCCTATGATGTCACGAAACACTTACTGGAACAGGGTTGTAGACGGATCATGCATTTAGGAGGCAACATGTTGCGGGATGTTTACTCAGAAAGACTAAGGGGATATAAGAAAGCACTCCAGGATTATAAAATCCCTTTTGATGAAAAGCTTATATATTTAAGCAATCTTTCTGAAGAAGCAGGAACAGAAGCCGCAAGGCATATACTTAAGATGAAAAAGACAGCAAGACCGGATGCTGTTTTTAGTGCCAATGATACCGCTGCCGTTCATTGCATGATTCACCTCAAAGCTACCGGTATCCGTATCCCTCACGACATTGCGTTCGCTGGCTTTAATAATGATCCAATAAGCAAGGTGGTTGAACCAAATTTGACAACAGTAAACTATTCAGGTTATCATCTTGGTGAAGTAGCGGTTATGAATTTGATCAGCCATCTTAAAGGTTTAAGCAGTACAAGAACAACGAACACTATTGTTTTAAGAGCTGATCTTATTGTTCGTGACTCCTCAGTTAAAAACAAATCTTCATAATTCTTTTTTATTTGATTTTTTTCGCGACTTTTATGCAACCGATTGCAACATGAAGCCAAAAAAAGAAGTTACTATCTATGATATTGCGTTAAAGCTGGATCTTTCATCAGCTACTGTAAGCCGTGCTTTAAAGAATCATCCTGCAATCAATAAAAACACGAAGAAGAGGATTCAAGAAGCAGCAAAAGAATTAGGTTATCGCCATAATACATTTGCCAGCAATCTTCGTAAACAAAAAACAAATACCATCGGCGTTATTGTTCACGAGTTGAACAGTAACTTCATTACGTCTGTTTTGGCAGGTATAGAAAAAGTGACAACTGAAGCTGGTTACGATCTTATCATTGCACACTCATCTGAAAGCTTTGAGAAAGAATCAGCAAATGCATTGAACCTTTTTCATAAGAGAGTTGATGGCCTAATTGCTTCTTTAGCATTTGATACACAAGGTCTCGATCATTATAAATCTTTTAATGACAGATCGATCCCTATAATATTTTTTGATCGTGTAGAAGAGAATAGTGAAAGCACAAAAGTTATCATTGATAATTATAAATGCGGCTACCAGGCAACAAAACATCTCATTGACCAGGGATGCAAAAGAATTGTGCTTGTTACCGCTAGTTTGAAACGAAATGTATATGCGCAACGTCACAAAGGATATATAGATGCATTATTTGATAGTAATATACCCTTCAACGAAAACTATGTATTGATAAAAGATCTTAGTGAACAATGTGGCATTGAAGCGGCACTTGAAATTTTAAGAATGAAACCTCTCCCCGATGGAGCTTTTATCACCAATGATTTCTCCGCCGCGGTTTGTATGCAGACTTTAAAGGAACATGGGATCAATATCCCGGAAGATATTGCTGTTGTTGGTTTCAATAATGATGCAATTGGAAAAATTGTAGAACCTCAATTAACAACCATCGATTATCCTGGAATTGATATGGGAGAGATCGCAGCCCGTAATTTGATCAATCATTTAAAAGGGATTTCTAATATTAATCATACCCAAACTATAGTTATCCGTTCAGACCTGGTTATAAGAAAATCATCGCTGAAGAAAAAAGGTCATCACTAACATTGTTGTATTAATAATGAAGAAGGGGTTACTTATCATATTAATAGTATTACCTGCTTTAGTTAAAGCAGAAAATGGATATGATCTGTGGCTCCGGTATAAAAAAACAACTAACAACTCATTGCTTGATCAATATAAAAAGCAAATTACATCGCCAGTTGTTCTTGGGTCATCACAAACAGTTGCAATTATTAAAACTGAACTAGTCCAGGCATTTTCAGGATTAACGGGCTTACCTTTTAAAATACTATCATCACCTGATAAGTCAAGCACATTTATTGCGGGCACAGTTTCTTCGTCTACAATCATTTCCTCAATCGTTACAAAAGATGAATTGATCGGTATCGGTGATGAAGGATTTATTATTAAAACCAGGCGGGGTAAAACCATTATTACTGCTAATACAGACATTGGAGTGATGTATGGGGTTTTTCATTTTCTGCGTTTGATGCAAACTCAGCAGCCTGTGTTAAACCTTAATATTATCTCATCACCAAGAATAAAATTGCGTGTTCTTAATCATTGGGATAATCTTAATCGAACAGTTGAAAGAGGTTATGCTGGGTTTTCAATTTGGGATTGGCACAAACTGCCTGACTTTATTGATAAAAGATATATAGATTATGCAAGAGCTAACGCGTCAATTGGTATTAATAGTACTGTGCTCACCAATGTAAATGCAAATGCAGTTGTTCTCACAAAGCCATATTTAGAAAAAGTCAAAGCGTTGGCAGGTCTGTTTCGCCCTTACGGTATCAGAGTCTATCTCACTGCAAGATTCAGTGCGCCGATCGAGATCGGAAAATTAAAAACTGCCGATCCGTTAAATGATACAGTAGCATTATGGTGGAAACAAAAAGTAAAAGAGATATATGAACTAATACCTGACTTCGGTGGTTTTCTTGTCAAAGCAAATTCTGAAGGACAACCAGGTCCGCAGGATTATAACAGGACACATGCCGATGGCGCCAACATGCTTGCTGATGCAGTTGCTCCTTTTAATGGTATTATAATGTGGCGGGCATTTGTCTATAGTTCTACTTCTAATGACAGGTTTAAACAAGCTTATGAAGAATTTAAACCACTCGATGGAAAGTTTCGAGAAAATGTTTTATTGCAGGTAAAGAACGGTCCAATAGATTTTCAACCACGGGAGCCCTTCTCCCCTTTATTTGGAGCAATGGATCAAACTCCATTAATGATGGAATTTCAATTAACACAGGAGTATTTGGGACAGGGAACTCATTTAGTTTTTGAAGCGCCACTTTTCAAAGAAGTCTTAAATG
>DASTZB010000346.1:0-9053 GCA_035764525.1 Chitinophagaceae bacterium
AGACGATTTACATGAAAATTATAATAGGCATCCATGTCCTCTACTACGATCTTCAGCATAAAATCAAATTCTCCTGAAATACTGTAGCATTCCTGTACCTGGCTCATTTCATTGATTGCCTTCACAAATTTTGATCCCGCAGTCTTATTGTGCTGCTTTAGTGAAACATACACGATTACCATCAGCCGCTTATTGAGTTTTGCCGGATCAACAAGCGTTGCATATTGTTTGATCACCCCGGTTTCTTCCATCCATTTGATACGTTCATAAACAGGCGTTGTACTCAAATTTACTTTCTCAGAAATTTCCTTAACTGTTGCTCTTGCGTTGTATTGCAATAGCTTCAATATGGCCAGGTCCTTCTGATCCAGTGCAACATGAGTAGTAGATTCTTCTTTTTTAATTGCTTTAGCCATAACAAAACAGATATTTATCCTACAATAAACGAAATTTTTGTGGTTTTATTCCAATTTTTTATAAGAAGTCAGTCGTTTTACCTATTTGCTCTAACTTTGGCCTTTCGTTATTCTTTGTGTATTGATCATTGCATTCTGGTGCTTTGGAAAACATGAAGTCACGAAGCATGAATTCAAAAATTTTTAACTCATAATTCTTAATCAAAAAACCATGTCAGCATCAACAATTTCAAAAATCGACTTTAAGCTGCCCAATAAAGTGAAAGATATTTCACTTGCCGAATGGGGAAGAAAAGAAATTCGTCTCGCCGAAGCAGAAATGCCTGGCCTCATGGCGATCCGCAAAGAATACGGACCAAAACAGCCGCTAAAAGGAGCTCGTATTGCCGGATGTTTGCATATGACCATTCAAACCGCTGTACTCATTGAAACGCTCATCGAGTTGGGTGCAGAAGTGAAATGGAGTTCCTGTAACATTTTCTCAACACAGGATCATGCGGCAGCCGCTATTGCCGCAGCAGGTATCGGCGTATTTGCCTGGAAAGGACAAACTCTTGAAGAAGCAGATTGGTGTATCGAGCAAACACTTTTCTTTGGCAGTGCTGATCGTCCATTAAACATGATCCTCGATGATGGAGGTGATCTTACAAATATTGTTTTAGATAAATATCCTGAACTGATCCAGCACTTAAAAGGTATCAGCGAAGAAACAACAACAGGTGTTCATCGTCTTTATGAAAGAGTTCAAAAAGGAACATTGCCGGTTCCTGCAATTAACGTGAATGACTCTGTTACAAAAAGTAAGTTTGATAACAAATACGGTTGTAAAGAAAGTTTGGTTGATGCGATCCGTCGTGCTACTGATGTAATGATGGCAGGTAAAGTGGCTGTTGTTGGTGGTTATGGTGATGTTGGTAAGGGTTCTGCTGCTTCATTGAAAGGTGCAGGTTGCCGCGTTATCGTTACTGAAATAGATCCTATCTGCGCATTGCAGGCTGCAATGGATGGTTTTGAAGTAAAGAAGATGGCTGATGCAGTGAAAGAAGCAGATATAATTGTAACTGCTTCTGGTTGCCGCGATCTTATCACCGAAAAACATTTCCGCAGCATGAAGGACAAAGCGATCGTTTGTAACATTGGTCATTTTGATATTGAGATTGATGTAGCATGGTTGAATAATAACTATGGCAAAACAAAAGATACTGTGAAACCACAGGTAGATGTTTATACGGTTGATGGTAAGGACATCATACTTCTTGCCGAAGGTCGTTTGGTGAATCTTGGTTGCGCTACTGGTCATCCAAGTTTTGTAATGAGTAATTCATTTACTAACCAGACTTTGGCGCAGATAGAACTTTGGACCAACCATAAGAGTTATGAGAACAAAGTATATGTTCTTCCAAAACATTTGGATGAGAAAGTAGCAAGACTTCATCTTTCAAAAATTGGAGTTGAACTTGATGAACTGAGCACTGAACAAGCCGACTATCTCGGTATTCCAAAGAGTGGACCGTTCAAGCCGGAGCATTACAGGTATTAATTTTAAAGAAAGACCTGATCATATTGAAGTCCCGAATAATTCGGGACTTTTTATTTCTCTGCCCGGCTGCATTGCTTCTATTAAACTATAGTCTATTCAGCAGGTTTTTCTTGCTAATAATATTCCAAATAACGTATCTTTCTAACTCCAAAATTTTTCCACCAAAAAACTTTTTTATGAAACAACTGCTAACAGTTCTTGTAATTTTTTCAATTACCTTTTTAGTTATTGCTTGTGGTAGCAATACTGCCAGCGAAGCTGGTACTAACACGGCAACTGAAACAAAATCAACTTTCGATCTTGCCGCTGTAAAAAAAATCGTTGACTCCACAAATGTCGTTTTTGGTTCTTTTATAAGTAAAGGCGACTCCGTAGGTGTTGCGTCCCTTTATACATCGGATGCAAAATTTATGCTGCCAAACATGCCCACAGCTGTGGGAAGAAGTGCTGTCCAATCTGCATTTGCCGGGCTGTTTGCTGCTATGGGAACTCCAAACCTTACACTAACATCTAATGATGTATGGGGAACAGAAGAACTTGTCACTGAAGTAGGATCATATACAATGACTGATAAAACCGGGAAAGAAATGGATAAAGGAAAATACATTGATCTTTGGAAAATGGAAGATGGTAAATGGAAAATCCACCGTGATATTTTTAATTCTGATATGCCGCCCCTTCCTTCTAAATAATTTTTTGACCTGGATTCTGATAGGCCTTGCTGTAGCAAGGCTTTTCAATTTTAAACCCTGTGCAGAACTAATTTCTTTTTGAAACCATTTGGAATAGTTGTTGTATGCTTAAGCGGTTCACCCATTTTTCAATACTTAATCAAGGAGGTTTATATGACAAACGTTGCATTATGGGTTCAACTCGAAGCCAAAAAAGGTAAAGAGGCAGAAGTGGAAAGGTTCTTAAGAGATGGTCTAACTATAGTTAATAATGAATCGGGAACGATCACATGGTATGCCCTAAAGCTCGGTCCAACTTCGTATGCGATCTTTGATACATTTTCTGACAACAAAGGGAGAGAAGCACACTTGGCGGGCCAGGTTGCTAAAGCCCTAAAGGAAAAAGCATCTGACCTTTTCTCTAAGCCGCCAACAATTGAAAGAATTGACGTCCTTGCTGCCAAACTGCCTGAATTAGAACATCACTAGCCTGCTTTAACTCTTTGAGCAAAACGATCCCGGAGCTTTCAATTCATCAAAATTGATGTGAGGGCCCCGGGGTTTTCATTTATTTATACTGAATATTGTCCCGCATTCAATAAAGATTTGAAAAAAAATCTTCAACACAAATGAACATTCGCATTTTAGAACATTAATATTTTTTTCTGAACCAATTTTTGTTATTACAAAGTATAGCATAAAATTTGCTCATAAATTATCTAACAAATAGAGACATGCCTATACAATTCGTTAAAAACATCCAGTTCTCCAAGCTGATAAAAGCTGAAGGACGCCTGAGAGAGTTCAATTTCAGAAAAACTGGTACGGGTAATGACGAAAAATGCTCGGTAGATACCGTGGATGATCGTGGCAACCGTATCATTTTCGCAATGCTCAGGGAAGGTGGCTCCTGGAAACTCAGCTCAACCCTGCTCCCTAAATGGATCTGCCAATATGAGGTCCAACTAAACGATGCAATAGAAGAAGAAATAAGCCATCAGTAAGGATGCTCCGGTAAATATTATTTTTGCCGGGAATGGTTCAGTTTACGACTACAATAAAACAATTTGCTCAGCAAGGGGAAAAAACCGGCTGGACTTATATTGAAGTTCCCTCAGATATTGCCGAAAAATTAATTCCTGGAAACAAGAAAGGCTTCCGGGTTAAAGGAAAGCTCGATAACTTTTCTATTAAAGGAATTGCCTTGCTGCCAATAGGTGGAGGCAATTTTATTCTTACGCTAAATGCCGATCTAAGAAGAGGAATCCATAAAAAGAAGGGGGCAATGCTGAACGTTAAACTACAAGTGGATCCTGAAGGATATAAGTTAAATGAAGATTTTATCGCCTGCCTGAACGATGACCCACCCGCAAAAAAATTTTTTGATACGCTTTCGGGTTCACACCGCAATTATTTCAGCAAATGGATCGACTCAGCTAAAACAGAACCAACAAAGATCAAACGCATTGCCATGGCGGTAAATGCGCTTTCAAAAAAATGGGGCTTTCCCGAAATGCTCAGAAATAGTAAGAAAGATTTTTAATTTGTTTACTCATTCCTCCTGAATCTTGTCCTGATCTTTTCAAGCTGATCGTCTTTTAGCTCAGTTGTCTTTTTTAACACACCAATAAAATAATCAACTTCTTCTTTTTTAGCAGGGCAACCGGTGTTCTCAAGTTCCCCTACTCCGTTCCTTTTCATCCTTGAATCAGCTAAGAAATTTTCATCCTTATCAAAAATTAGCCAGAATGGAATGCCCTGGTCTTTGCCCTCATACTTCGTAAGCATTTCCAACGCACCGGGGTTTTCAAGGTTCTCCTTCCCTTTTGATTCAAAAACGACGAGATGACGAATTACAAAATTGTCATCAAAGAATTTTTTTACAGAAGCATCATTCAGTGATGTATCCATCTTATGACACCAGCCACACCACGATGCATGAAACATTACCAAAACTCTCTTGTTTTGCTTTTTAGCTGAAGCAAAAGCCTCTTTCATTACTTCATTTGCAGATGAAGGAGCCTTTTGTGCAAATGATGTTATGAAAATGAACAACAATGCAGGCAATAACAAAGTATTTTTCATGGTAAGATTTGTCTAGGGCAATTTAGCTAATACGCCAATAACAACAAGTTAAAATAACACACACTTTTCTATGAATTTGTAGATTTGCTTATGACCAGGTTATCAGTTAACATCAACAAGTTTGCAACATTAAGAAATTCCCGCGGTGGAAATAACCCGGATGTAGTTAAGGCCGCTATCGATGCACAACGCTTCGGTGCTGATGGAATTACTGTTCACCCCCGCCCCGATGAGCGTCATATTCGTTACAACGACGTAAAAGAAATTAAAAAGATCATCACAACCGAATTTAATATTGAAGGCAATTGCATGGAACAAAAGTTTGTCGATCTTGTTTTAGAAACAAAACCTGACCAGGTTACGTTGGTTCCTGATACACTTGGGCAACTAACTTCTGACCATGGTTGGGACACAATTAAAAACAAGGACTATTTAAAAAACATTATTTCTGTTTTCAAAAAAGCAGGGATCCGTGTTTCCATATTTGTCGATCCTGATATTAAAATGGTTGAGGGGGCCGCCGAAACCGGAACGGATCGGATTGAGTTATATACTGAAGGTTACGCCAGACAGTATTCAAAGGGCACTCGAGAGTCGGCAGTTGAGCCTTATGTCGCTACTGCAATAAAGGCGAAAGACCTTGGAATTGGTTTAAATGCCGGCCACGATCTGGATCTCACCAATTTAAAATTCCTGAAAGAAAATATTCCGTGGCTGGATGAAGTGAGTATTGGCCATGCACTTGTTTGCGATGCGATTTACCTGGGTTTTGAAAATGCAATTCAGTTATATAAGCGACAATTACAATAATCAAATTGCCAAGGAATCGTTCTTATTAGCCAATAATGGAGTACCTATGTACTGTCGAAAAGACATTTATGGTAACTGCCTCGGTTTAATTTTTATCTCAGGGCCGAGAAACAAAAGCATCAAAGTCGGGAATCGTATTATCTTTATTTTACCTAACAAAGCAAAAATTGAGACAAAAATTCGGGGAACAGACTTTTGAGAGAATTTTTCCATTTTAATTGGAGAAGAATCACAAAAAAAGACGTACCTATTGCAACTGAAGTTTGGCTTAACGAGTAAAATCAGTTTAGCAAAAGCCTTCAAAACCTTACCTTTGCGGCGATTTATTAAACAATCAACCATCAAATATGGCAGATATTTTTGAGCGTTTACTGAAAAATTATGGCCCGATTGGTAAGCATCGCAAACAGGCACATGGTTATTTCGCTTTCCCTAAACTGGAAGGTGAAATAAACAGCCGCATGAAATTCAGGGGTAAAGATGTTATTGTCTGGAGCTTGAATAATTATCTCGGCCTTGCAAATCATCCGGAAGTTCGTAAAGCCGATGCTGATGGCGCTGCACAATATGGATTGGCCCTTCCGATGGGTGCCCGGATGATGAGCGGGAACAGCGATCTGCATGAGCAATTAGAAAGTGAGTTGGCAGCTTTTGTCGCAAAAGAAGATTGCGCCTTACTTAATTATGGCTACCAGGGAATGGTAAGTCTCATCGATACACTTTGCAGCCGCCATGATGTAATTGTTTACGATGCAGAAAGCCATGCCTGCATTATTGATGGACTCCGCCTCCATCCCGGCCATCGTTATGTTTTCAAACATAATGATGTTGAAGATTGCGAAAAGCAACTGCAACGTGCAACTGCACTTGTAGAAAAACAAGGAGCTGGTGGAATATTGGTAATAACCGAAGGGGTATTCGGAATGGCTGGCGACCAGGGAAAGCTAAAAGAGATATGTGCAATGAAAGAGAAATATGATTTCAGAATACTCGTAGATGATGCACATGGTTTCGGAACATTAGGTAAAACCGGGGCTGGGGCCGGTGAAGAGCAAAACTGCCAGGACGATATCGATCTTTATTTCTCCACGTTTGCAAAATCAATGGCATCGATCGGTGCATTCATAGCAGGTCCAAGAGATATCGTTGATTATATCCGTTACAATATCCGCAGCCAGATCTTCGCAAAAAGCTTACCGATGCCTTTGGTGGTTGGGAATCTAAAAAGACTGGAGCTTTTAAGAACACATCCTGAGTTCAAAGAAAAGCTATGGAGCAATGCGAGGAAACTGCAAAATGGTTTAAAAGAAAAAGGATTTGATATTGGCAAGACCGATTCACCAGTAACTCCGGTATATATGACCGGCGGCGTAGAAGAAGCCACAGCAATGGTGATGGACCTGCGTGAAAACTATGGGATCTTTGCATCTATCGTAGTTTATCCTGTAATTCCTAAAGGACATATCATTTATCGGCTTATTCCTTCGGCAGCACATACCGATGCGGATATCGAAGCAACACTTAAGGCATTTGAAGAAACAAAGAAAAAATTGGACGCTGGTGCTTACAAAGTAGATTCAGTTCCTGATATGGCAGAATACAGTGGGAAAAGATTTGAATACATGCTGGATAAACCAAAGAACAAGTAAGATTTAACTCTCATAAATTTGGAAGGCATTGTTAGTAACAGTGCCTTTTTTATTTGAATTCTGAACCTCTTTAAATGTAGAACCCCCGATGGAAATCGGGGGCCCCTAATCAAAAACCATTAACCATTAAACCTTATCCTATGAAAATTCGTTGCTAAACTCGGTAATAAAAATTTAATATTGCAAGTTTCAAAGGTGTATTTTGGACATTTTGGAGTTGAAACGTGAAATATTGACCTTCGTCAATCTGCAAAAAAAGTTTATAGAATTAATTTATTTCCGAGAACGATTGCGCTGACTAAAAACAATATTTTAAAATAATGAATAAAGTAGTTGTTGCTATTACCGGTGCCAGCGGATCTATTTACGCAAGATTATTATTAGGAAAAATACTTGCCATGAAAGATCAATGCGATGAGCTGGCCATGGTAATGACTGAAAACGCAAAACAGGTTTGGGAAACAGAAACAGGAAATGAGGAGTATAAAAATTTCCAGGTAAAAAATTATTCGACCACAGATTTTACTGCGCCATTCGCGTCTGGCTCCGGGAAATTCAATACGATGATCATTGTGCCATGCTCAATGGGAACACTGGGTCGCATCGCTACCGGTGTTTCAAATGACCTGATAACAAGAGCGGCGGACGTTGTTTTAAAAGAAAGAAGAAAATTAATATGCGTTGTTCGAGATACTCCGTATAGCTTAATTCATATCCGGAATATGGAAACTGTGACACTTGCAGGAGGAATTATTTGCCCTGCTACACCTTCTTTTTATAGCTTACCAAAAACAATTGATGAAGTTGCTGCTACTGTAGTTGATCGTGTATTAGACCTCGCAGGCTTTGATATCAAAACTTTTCGCTGGGGAAAATGAGCTTCACACTAATTTTGGTTTATTGGAAAGCAATCCAATGAAAATTTAAGCACATTTATTATTGTGAAGATTGCTTCGGCCCCTGGTCTCGAAAGTGATCAGCGGTTATCTATGATCTCAACTCCCGGATATTTTTTTGCATCAAAAACAAACTGTTTGTCATCTATTGCACCATTGGGAGTAAATGAATTTACAATAATTGAATGTTTGGTCTGATCCTTTTCTAACACTTTAGTTGTGTTGATCGTTTTATTGGCTTTATCAATATATAAATACACTTTATGATAAGTTTTGGTCTTGTCAGTCGGCGTTAATTCAATTTCCTGGATGGTTTTTGAACCCTGCTTTTTTTCACCATTCAGTTTATACAAAAAATCTTTGTCGTAAAAGTTTGTAAACATTTTCTGAGGTGTTAATCCACTACTGTTGTTATCAAACTTTGTGATGGTTACTTCGTTTGAAGATTTATCATAATTCCACACATTTATTCCATCACAAAATATTTCCTGTCCCACAATTGTCACTTTATATTTATTCCCTTTGATCCAAACAGTACCATTTTTTGATGAAAGAGCTTTACCTGCCGAATTCTCTGTTTTAAAAGTAAAAGTTGATTTAACAGTTTTGTAAGTTTTAAACTTAGCGCTAACCCCATCAAGAACTTTTTTTGCATCAGGGTCATTAGTGGCCTGCGCATTCGTTTTAATTGTGATAACTCCAATTAATAAAACTAATATTGTATAAAATCTTTTCATAATGCCTGGTTTACCTGACTAATATTATGCCGATTAAGGCAGGCCGCAAATATAGGCCAATTACACCTTAGAGGATGTCCGGCAATGTAATGTGGTTGCTTGGAAAAAATTTTTTAACAGCTTAAATTAAATTACCAAGATGTTGATTTAGCTCAGCCTCTGTCTTGATCAATACATCACGGGCCTTACTTCCCTGGTTAGGACCCACCACTCCTGCAGCTTCTAATTGATCCATCAGCCTGCCAGCAC
>DASTZB010000347.1:0-4293 GCA_035764525.1 Chitinophagaceae bacterium
TGTTTACAAAGGAATTGGATTTAATGTTATTGCAAAATGGCAGGATGTAAATCATTATGAAGGAACTTTTGTAGCTGGTACCTTACCTGCATTTACATGGATAGATGCGCAGGTAAGCTATAGATTACCAAAAAGCAAAAGCATGTTCAGATTGGGTTGTACAAATTTTGTCAATCATTATGCCAGAACCGGGTATGGAAGTCCAGCCGTGGGAGGTTTGTATTATGTGAGCTATGGATATAATATTTTCTAAGAAAACGAATGATTGGAATAGAAAACGTCTCGCCCAGGCGAGACGTTTTCATTTAGTGTATGTATTGAAAGAATTACCCAAGTTTCCAGCTTGATTGACCAATGCAGAAGCCGTTGTGATAAAGACTTATTTTATAAACACCTTTTTCAAAGTTTTCAGGCTCCAGCGCAAATTGCAATCTTTTCGTTTCCCCTTTATTGTATTCAAACAACAGTTTACGGGTGTATACTTTTTTACCTTCGGTTCTTGTTTCGAAACTTCCTGCATCCCAAACTTCAGGATTGACAGATTTACCCGAAGGATCAGATATTACAATAATGATCTCTGCGTTTTGAAAGCCTGTACTATTATTCTTTACGGTAAATGACGATATGAATTTATTTGCCTCATCCTGTTGCGTGGTTTCAATTTCTTTTTTATCAGGTTGTACTTTATAAGCTGCAAACTGAATACCGGACGCAACAAAAAGAGAATGAGCATTACTTTTTTTTGATTGAATTTTATTTTCACCAGGCTCTTCTTTTTTACTTTGTTGTGTATTAATTTCATTACTGAGCTGTGTCAGTTCACCATTGGGCTTTTTATTTTCACTATTCAGTAGTGTACCTTCGTTTTCCAATTCGATCATTCTTAATTGAAGTGTATCAAGTTTTATTTTAACAGTTCCAAGGTCTTCCTTTGAAATATCTTTTTGCTCCAGGATATTACGGATATCAAACCTGAGTTGATTTACAACAACGAGCTTTTGCTTCCATACACTATCTGACGACGTTCTTGTCAAAGAATCAACACGAATTTTCTCCGGGTCTAACTGATCCAGTGCTTGGATAAAAAAAACTTTGAGTGAATCGGAAACAGCTTTCGCTACAGCTGACGAATCTTTCACAAGAACCTCAGTCGTATGATTTGCGTACTGGGTTTTATCATATAAATGATAAACCCAGGTTATAACAAGACCCGCGGCAAGAAGGGCCAAAAGAATAGATTTTTTATCTCTCATTTGGGGTCAAGCTACCTAATTATTGAAAACAATAAACAGCAGAAGACACTATGTGGAAAAATGCTGGCTGTTGAGAATATGGATAACAAAAAAATCCCCCGAGTAAATCGGGGGACAAGTGAATATTGGATCAACAATTATTAATATGATTAGCTAAATAATCCACCTTTTTTCAATGTAGTTACGCCTTCGCCAATTTTGAACCCGTTGTGATAAACCTGGATCTTGTAATCACCAACTTGGAATTTATTTTGTGTCAAAGGAAGCTGCACGTTCTGACGCTTGCCCTGCTCATAAGGAACTGTAAGCTTAGAAGTGAAAGATTTATCACCTTCTTCTCTTGTTGTAAATGTCCCGCCAGAAGCTTCTGAAATAACTTTTCCGTCAGGAGCAGTTACTATGATATACATATCAGCCGGGCCGCTTTTGGTTATTCTGTTTTCAACATCGAATGATATAACCAGTTTGTCTACTCTTTTAGCTGTAGTAGTTTCTTTTTCTTTATCACCCTTTTGCTTTATGGGGGTCATAGCAATGTTGCTTGCACTGAAAGTAGAACCGACGTCAACTGTTTGTTCCAAGACTTTCTTTTCTGCCTGGGTTGTATTCAGGTTTGCTGTTAAAGTGTCTTTTTCTACAATAAGCTGTGCCTTTTCAGTTGTTAAAGTCTGATTCTCACCGGTCAGCCTTGCATTCTCTGCTTGTAGAGTTTCGATCTGGGAATTCAGTTCTTCGATCAATGTTTTAGCTCTTGCAAGTTCTGATGATGTAGCATTTTTCTTTTTCAAAATACTGTTGATCTCGCCTTTTAATTTTGCGATCTCAGATTGTTTGCCGGTCAACTTACCAGAAAGGTCATTATTGGCAACAGTAACTGAATCATACTTGTCAAGTGTGAACTTGTAAAGAGATTCTAATGAATCACGCTGACTCATATAATGAACACCTTCCTCAGTTTTAGAAAGGATTTCTTTGTCAGATCTGTTTATTTTCATTAGAAAATAAGCCCATGAACCCAGCAGGGCCACTGCCAGCAGACCAATAACGATGTTTTTTGAATTGCTGCTTCTCTGCGGTGTTGTCGTAGTCGTAGCAGATGGATAATTTGTGTTTGTCATTTTTATTTGAATTTTACTGTTTCAAAATAAATTGAATTCGCTCAAAATAAGTTGGATTATTTATTAACAGGATCTCAATTTCGTGTCACACCTCATTGAAGAAAAACCATGCCAAAAATGGGAAAAGTTTTTCTCAAGGATGTCAACAAATATTCGTGTTTCTATTCGTGAATCCTTGTAATTTAGCGCCTTATGTCGCATGAAAAGATAATAGCAGAGTGGAAAAAAAAAGTTTTTAAGCCTTTTTACTGGCTCGAAGGGGAAGAGGAGTACTTCATTGACAAGGTTGTGGATTACGCCGAGCACAACATTCTCAGTGAAACCGAAACTGGGTTTAATCTCACGGTTTTTTACGGCAAAGATGCGGCCTGGCCGGACGTAATTAACGCATGCCGCCGCTATCCTATGTTTTCCGAACGACAGGTAGTATTATTAAAAGAGGCCCAGCAAATGCGGGATATCGAAAAGCTTGAATCGTATATTGAGAACCCTTTGAGCTCAACAATCCTCGTGGTTTCATATAAAGAGAAGAAAATTGATGGTCGAACAAAATTTGCCAAACTGCTAAAGGATCGTGGCGTCCTGCTTTCCACAAAAAAAATTTACGAAAATCAGCTCCCTCAGTGGACTGAAGAGATCGTTCATGATCATGGCTATGAGATTTCAAGGAAGGCCCTGATGTTGTTGGTGGATCATATCGGTAATGACCTGAACAGGATCGAAAATGAGATCGAAAAAATATTGGTTAATCTTGGCAAAAGAAAAACGATCAACGAAGATGATATTGAAGAATTCATTGGAATAAGTAAAGAATTTAATGTTTTTGAATTTCAAAATGCTTTAGCCAATAAAGATCTTGTGGGTTGTATCCGCATTGTTCAATATTTTGAAGCAAACCCGAAAGCAGCGCCAATTCAATTAATATTCCCGTCCCTGTATTCATTTTTCAGCAAACTATATATGATACACGGATCGAACACCCGTGATGAGAAATCAGTAGCCACCGCAACAGGCATAAATCCTTTTTTCGTAAAAGACTATTTAAAAGCGTCAAAAGCATACAGCTTTCCAGAAGTAGAGAGAGCTATTTTGCTATTACATCAATATAATCTAAAGTCTGTGGGAGTTTCAGATATCGGCACCGACGACGCATCACTTTTAAAAGAAATGGTATTTAAAATAATAACAGCTTAACCAATTTATAATAGTAAAACATGTTTCTTTGCATAGAGCAAGTAAAATTTTATTTATGAAAAAAATCAGTTGGATCGCCGGCCTCTTAATGCTGGCAGTTTTTTCCGGGTGTTTTGATACTGTCGACGAATATACTATTGCAGAGAATGGGAGTGGCACATTTGTCAATAGCCTTGATATGGGAAAAGTGTTTGGCCTTGCAAAAACTATGGGTGGTGGGGGTGATGAAATGAAAGATCTTGAAAAGTTGAACATCGACACTTTAATAAACTTAAAAGATCTGAAAGACAGCATGACAAAATTAAATGACGCGGAAAAAAAGATCGCGGCTACAGGTACTTTAAAAGTGCTGATGAATGCGAAAGACGAAAAATTTAATTTCACATTTACGTTTCCTTTTTCAAATACTTCCGAGATCGCCCCGATCCAAAGTATGATGAAAAAGGCAAAAGGTGATGTAGTAGGTGACATGATGACAAAGCTGCTGGGCGAAGGCAATGGTAAAAATGAAGATATGCTAGGTGGTATGGAGGAAAGCGATGGTCAACAAGACGAAATGGGTGCCAATCTGGATTTATATTATACTTCGGTTTATGAAAAAGGTAAATTCTCCCGCAAGCTCAATAAGGAGAAATATGCAAATGTTAGTGATGACAAGGCATTGAAATCTCTACGGGAAATGGCTCAAATGGGTATGAGTATTAATATGAAAACAATTATTAATCTTC
>DASTZB010000348.1:0-5885 GCA_035764525.1 Chitinophagaceae bacterium
CTTCCTGTAAAAGATTTGGAGATTACGAGTAAAGATGGATTGCCAAGCAACGGTGTCAGATCGCTTGCATTTGATAACTTCAACAGAATTTGGGTAGCTACATTATCAGGAATTGTGATTATTGAAATTGATTCCTCTCAAAACAATTCTGTAACCATAAATCAGATAGGCTATGAACATGGAATTACTACTGATTATTGGGCTGAAGTTAAATTGGCTAAAGATGGGGATGGAAATATCTGGGCAGGTTTATATGATCAGTTGATCCGTTTCGATCCGTCACAGATAAAATTTGTAAAAGCAACCCCATTTATTGCTATTGATAATATTCAATTGAATCTTAAAGAAACGGATTGGTCAGGATGGACAGATTCGTTATCGGGAATCCTGCAAATTCCTTACCAGCCGGTATTACCATATAATAAAAATAGCTTAGGTATATCATTTAAAGGAATTTCATTCAGTTATGTTTCGGGTATGGAATACTCCTACAAGTTGGATGGAGCAGATACGAATTGGAGTGTACCCACTCATTCCGAATTTGTTTCTTTTATGGGTTTGCCGCCGGGTAATTACACTTTCCAGGTGAGAGCAAAGAAATCAAACAGTGGTTGGTGTAAACCAGCCGTTTTTTCTTTCGTCATCAAAAAACCTTATTGGACTACGTGGTGGTTTCGTATACTGATGATAGCAGGGTTGACAGGTGCCGCTTATCTTTTCTACAGATTCAGAATAAATCAGCTAAGAAAAGTAATGGCATTAAGAACAAAGATTTCCCGTGATCTGCATGATGAAGTCGGATCAACTTTAAGTGGTATCGGTATCATCAGTGAAATGGCAAAACATGACCTTGAAAATGAAAATTCTTCTGAAGTAAAAAAATCTCTCGATAAGATCAGTGTGAATACAGAGGAAATGCTGGGAAAAATGAGTGATATTATCTGGGCCATCAATCCGCAGAATGACAGTTTTGATAAAATTATCAACCGGCTGGAATCGTATGCAAAAAGTATTGCGTCATCGTCAGGAGTACAATTACATTTTAAAACTGATGAAGAAGTAAAACAGGTAAACCTGGATATGCAGGAGCGTAATAATATTTACCTGATATGCAAAGAAGCCATCAATAACGCTATAAAGTATTCCGGATCACAGCAACTACTCTTTATTATTGAAAAAAATAATCGCCAGGTTCGTATAGCTGTGAAAGATGATGGGAAAGGATTTAATGCAGAACAATTATTTGATGGAAACGGCTTAAAGAATATGAAGGCAAGGGCTAAAGAGATAAAAGCAAATCTGAATATCGTTTCCGGGAATGGCGGCGGAACTGCAATTGAACTTTCATTAAATATCACCTGATTGTAGTATAGGCAGTATCAAAAAATTACATGGAAATTTGCATAAACTCTGATTATGGCAATCCGCGTTGTTGTTTTTGAAGACAATAAATTAGTGAGGGATTCTTTTGAAACCATCCTGAATGGCACCGACGGATTTACATGCACGGGTGCCTTTTCCAGTTGTAATAATTTGCGACTTGATATAGAGAGAAGCAGGCCTGATATAGTATTAATGGATATTGAAATGAATGGAATGAGCGGAATTGAGGCAACAAAAAAAATAAAGGATCAATACCCTGAAATTAAAATTCTGATTCAAACTGTTTTTGAAGACGACGAAAAGATCTTTGCCGCCATTTGTGCCGGCGCATCGGGGTATATGATAAAGAAAACCACTCCGGCGAAATTAATAGAAGCGCTGCAGGAAGTGTATAATGGTGGAGCTCCTATGAGCCCGGGAATAGCTACAAGGGTCCTGACCTTATTTCAAAAATTTGCGCCACCCCAGCAACAGGCAAATGATGAATCAGTCAGCCTCAGCAAAAGAGAAAAAGAGATTTTACTATTGATGATGGAGGGAGATAATTATCACATCATTGCTAAAAAGTGTTTTGTCAGTTATGATACGGTCCGTACGCATGTACGAAGCATTTATAAAAAATTGCATGTTGCCTCAGTTAACCAGGCCATTGTAAAAGCGTTTAAGCAACGCCTAATCTGAGCTTACACCACTAGTTTCTGCTATTTCATCTTTTAAAATTCACTCAATTGAAGTATAGCTAAAGTATTCTCACAGGAATACCTTTAATTGAAATTTTTAATAGAAACAGTATGAAAAAGGTTACTTTTCTTTTAGTATCTTTTTTATCAGTAATATTTATTACTTCATGCCGGAAAGAAAATGTGAAAAATTCTAACCTGCCACCAGTTGCTAAAGCGGGAGCTGATCTTACAAGAATTATCTTACCAGTAAATTCTGTGATGCTTGATGGGAGCAATTCTACTGACCCGGATAATACTATTGTCAGTTACGAATGGAGAAAGATTGCCGGACCTTTATCCTTCAACATAATTAATCCAAATGCAGCGCAGGCATTTGCTGTAAATCTTGTACGTGGAATTTACAAATTTGAATTAAAAGTAACTGATGCAGGTGGGCTGTATTCAAAAGACACCGTTAGTATAAATGTTAATGAAGTGATGATTTTTGAAAATCTGACCTGGCAAAATAATTCGGCAGGCAAATATGTATATATGGAAACGACCTCAATGCCAAACGGGTATTCTGCAAATGAGATCAGCAAAGTTTATCTATATGCCATAATTCCGCTTCCTGGTTACACAGCCTCCGAGTTTGAGATACAAAAAGATGGAACTTCTACGGGAAAATTTTATTATAGAATTGAAAACAATAAGGTGGTTGCATATCAGTATTATGATGTCTTTAGCAATAGCGTAATTTTTCTTATTGGTAGTAAAATGAAAATTCTGTTTGAATAAAGTTTTTCTAAGACAACAGTTTTTTTATTGTTGAATAAGATCATAGGCAATAAAAATAAATGTTTATATGAGAATACTTATAGCCGGTTTTATGGCATGTAGTAAATCGGTGATCTGCCGCAAACAACTAATACAAATATTCAACCTGCGACAACTGCTGTAAAGCAAATAGATACAATATTTAATTATAGGAAAAATGTCACAATCCTCAATTAATGGGATCAGAAACACGGAGCTATCTGTTTTTTTAAAATTGATGGAGTGAGCAGTTGGATAAAGCCTCCAACTGCGGCTTATATAAACTCACTATTGACCTACTTCAGGCCAAACTGTTTATCCTTAAAGCAAATTCACTCAATTGAAGTATAGGAATGACTAGATCACTACAATAGCTTTGAATTAAGGGTTTAATCAGTCATCAACTTAGAAATATGAGACCATCAATTAAATTGACATTTTATTTTTTATTGGTCGGGCTTGTATTGTTGGTTTCCTGCAAAAAAGAAAATCTTTCCAACCACCCGCCCGTAGCCAATGCCGGAACTGACAGGACAATTGACTTACCCGGCAAAGGAGACCTTAATGGCAGTGGTTCCAGCGATCCGGATAATAACATAACCAGTTACAGGTGGACAAAAATTTCCGGACCATCTTCGTTTAAAATTGAAAATGCAGACGGTGCGCAAACACTGGTTGAAAATCTTGTCCAGGGAATCTATGAGTTTGAATTGAAAGTGACAGATGCCGACGGTTTGTTTTCAAAAGACACTATGACGATAAGAGGAAGAGAGCTGACATTTGATAACCTGAGGTGGGAAAATAATGCTGCTGACAAATATGTCTACATGCAAGCCCCGCCCATGCCAAATGGATATTCAACAGATGAGATAACGAATGTTTTATTATTATTTTATGCAATGTTTAGCCCGAGCAACTGGGGGGTAATCAGCAGGGGAGGAAATGATATAAACGAATTTCATTATAGAATAAATAACAATAGCATTACTGTCTATCACTATTATGATACTTACAGCCCGACTATATTGCAGAATTGGCTTTATAATGTTTCAAACCAGGTGAAAGTAATTTTTCCCTATAAATAAAACGAATCGTTAACCAGGCGGTAATATTGGTTCAAACGAAATGCAAGAAGTATATAAAAAATGTTTGTGGCTGTTTAATGATTTTATATCCATCCATACCTGATGGCTTTGCCGATCAATTCGCCGGTATTGTTAAGATTCTTTTTGTGGAGCATATTTTTACGATGGGTGTCAACTGTCTGCTTACTTATTTTTAAAATGCTGCTGATCTCCTTGCTTAATTTACCCTCAATTAAAAGTTTGAGCACTTGTTTTTCTCTTCTTGTCAAATCCTCTTTGCTTTCAATAAAAATATTCTTAGAAGCAACATCCAGGTAAGATGGCTCGCCATCCATTCCTATAAAGGATAATACGGGTTTTCCCTCCTGTTTCAGGTATGTTATGTCCGAATGAACACTCAGGGTTCTTAAAAATCTGCCATTCTCATCATGCTCAAGCAATATTCCCTGATAAAGTATCCGTGCATAATCTCCATTCTTTTTCCTGAACCGAATATCATACCTCACTTTATATTTCATCATTTTTTCTACTGGTAATTGTTTGAAAAAATCCACGATACTGCTCCCGATAACCAAAAACCAGGAGCGGTCATCCGGATGAAGTTTCTCGTTCATAAATGGAATATCAAATTCGGCCGGAACATAACCCATTACATCTTCTACTTCTTTGCTTACAAACTCAAATGCCAAACTATGGTGGTTTATAATAAAATAATAAGAATCGCCAACGAGGAAAAAGTTCCAAAGTTTTTTATAAAGGTCCAGCTCAAACTTTAACAAACTGGGAGCAGTTTCATTTCCCAGCCATTTAAATATTTTATTGAACTCAAGATTAAAAGGTTCTTCTTTCATAAACAGTTCAGTATTTATTAAAATAGACTACCTACAAATCGGTATTTTTTGAGGGTGTATTCAAAGTTACATTTATAAATATTACCTGCTACACCATCGTAACATAGAAATGCTGAAAGTGCTTTGCGTAATTATACGGTGGTTTTTAGGTAGGGTCAGCTAATATTTGATGTAGAAAATAAAATCCGTCTCAATAAAAAAATAGCATCCTTGCTATTGATGGAAGTAATGGAAAAATGATTGTGAATTGTTTAAAAGAATCTTCCAAAGGTTCTTATCCTCTTCCACCCTCGGTACCTTCTTGATTACCCATACTTATAGGTTCTGAAAAAGAGCATTAAATAAAATTGTTAACTCAAAAATTTATCAACATGAGGTCATTAATCAAACGTTCATCAAAGAATTGGATACTCCTTGCAGTCTGTACGATTTTTATAATTTCAGCCTGTCAGAAAGAAAAAACAGTACAAGAGGTCGCTACAGAAATCCCTACAAGTATCGCTACCACTGCCAAAAAAATTGATAAACAAAGTTCGAATGTAGCAACCGACTGGTATAGGCTGCAATTCCGTATTATGCTCGAAAGAAATTCGGCTTTTAACGGTATATATTTTAGCTATATTGGAATTGGGCTTTATGAGGCGGTGCGCCCCGGCATAAAAGGCGCTGTCAGCTTTTCGGGCAAGTTAAACTCCATGCCTGAGATGCCCCTGCCCGAAAATAACATGGGCTATTCGTGGTCTCTTTGCGCCAATGCTGCCTTGGCCAATATGGTCCGCTCTTTTTTTTCCGGACTTACAACAGCTAACAAAGCCAGCATCGATTCGCTTGAAGCAGCTTATAACGAAAAACTAAAACCGGCCGAGAGCTCCGAAGTGTTTGCCCGTTCACAGGCTTATGGCCGCAGCATTGCAAAAGCCATGCACGATTGGTTTTTAACCGATAACATGAACCCCACCAACACAGGTTATGTGTTGCCCTTGCCATTCCCCGGCTCATGGCAGCCTGCACCTGGTAATCCAGCAATCCCAGTCAATCCATTTGTGCAGTATGCAACTCCATATATTATGGCCGATGCCACCGCTATT
>DASTZB010000349.1:0-3239 GCA_035764525.1 Chitinophagaceae bacterium
AGAGGAAGCCGCGAAAAACGTGTAGAATTAGCAGGAATGCTTGCAAAAGCTGTTAAAGAAAAAGAACCAATAATTCAATTCGTTTTTATGGGTGATGTAGAATCAGCAATGCCGGAATATCTTCATCCCTATTGCGTATTCCTGGGCAATCAAACTGATCCAATTAAAATTCATAAAACATATTGTAAGTCCCATGTGCTAATAATAACATCTTCTTTTGAAGGCTTTCCTCTTGTCGTGATGGAAGCAATGGCAAGAGGATTAGCGATCATTTCTACCGCTGTCGGAGATGTACCGAAGCATATAATGCCGGGGATAAATGGTTTTATTATAGATGAACTATCTAAAGAAAAAGAAATAATTAGCCAGGGATCAAAATATATTTTTCAGCTTTATAACGATATGGATTTGTTGAAAAAAATATCAGATTCAAATATAGAATATGCGTATAAGACATTTGGTCTTGAGAGTTTCAATGCGAATTATAAACAACTTTTCAAAGAATTGGAATAATATTATTTTGAAACCACTAAGCTTTATAATTATCACTTACAACCGGCCAGGGGATATGTTGCAATTACTTCAAAACATTTGCTCTCTGGAAAATGCACTTGGTCTTCTTGAAGAAGTGATAGTAGTAAACAATGCCTCTACTGATGATTATACTTCAGTAAAAGGTTTTATTAATTCTACTCCTGCTCTCCCGTTCAAATATTTTGATGCTCCGGAAAACCTGGGTGTTGCTAAAGGAAGAAATTTTGCAATGGCAAAAGGCAATGCGCCGATCATTATTATGCTGGATGATGATGCAGTTTTACAAAACAAAGATTGTTTGACGAATCTTGTTAAAGAGTTTGAAGAAAGCAATACTGAAAGACCAAAGGCAATTGTTTCTTTCAAAGTACTTTATTTTGATGATTTGCAAATGCAAAAAAATGCTTTGCCTCATAAAAATTTCGAAGAATATAAAAACAAACCTTCCTTTGAAACTTATTACTATGCCGGTGGGGCGCATGCAATAAGGCGGGAGGTTATAGAAACGCTTGGGCGATATCCTGCTGATTTTTTTTACGGTATGGAAGAGTATGATCTTGCTTACAGAATTCTTGATGCGGGTTACTCGATTGTGTATAGCGATAAAATCGTTATGCTGCATAAGGAATCCCCGTTGGGCAGAAAGACTAAAAAAGAAAAGCTTCAAATGATGTGGCTGAATAAAAGTAAAGTAGCCTGGCGATATTTGCCAAAAAAGTATTTTTATTCCACGGCGCTTATGTGGTCAATACAATATTTAAAAGAGACACGTTTTAATATAGGCGGATTCTTTAGCGGATGGAAAAGGATTTTCTTTATTCCATCAACAGAAAAAAGGACGCTGATTAAACAAACGACGATGAATTACCTTCGAAAAGTGAAAGCAAGGCTTTGGTATTAAATATTTAAGCAATGTATCTTAAACATTATTTCATACAATTAGGGAAAGATATCCTGATCCGGTTCCCCAAAAAAATTGGTCGGTTCTTTGGCTATCTTGGCGAATGGAATAAGTTTAAAAGCAAAAATGATAAGAGATTCACTGTTAAAGGACGCGACGCATATCCTTGTTTAAAAGATAAAATTGTCAATACCCCTTTTGATCATCATTACACCTACCACCCTGCATGGGCTGCACGGATCCTTGCACAAATAAAACCAGAATATCATGTCGACATTTCCTCCATCCTTAGTTTCAGCACTATTGTTTCAGCATTTGTGCCTGTAAAATTTTATGATTATCGTCCTGCTGATCTAAAAATGAAAAATTTTGAATCGGGTTTTGCTGATTTAAAGAAGTTAAATTTTCCCGACAATTCTATTGCATCCTTATCCTGTATGCATACGATCGAACATATTGGGCTTGGCCGATATGGAGATGAGATAGATCCACAGGCAGATATTAAATCAATAAGTGAATTAAAGCGAGTTTTAAAACAAGGGGGCGATCTTTTATTTGTTACTCCCGTTGGTATGCCAAGAATAGAATTCAATGCTCATCGCATCTATAGCTATGAACAAATAGAAGAATATTTTTTTCCTTTGACGCTAAAAGAGTTTTCTTTGATACCTGATGCCGGGGGATTAATTGAAAATGCAGACCCAGAACTTGTAAAAGAGCAATCTTACGGCTGTGGATGTTTTTGGTTTAAAAAAAATTGAGATGTTCAAATCGCTATTTAAAAAGATAAGTGAAGTTGATAAAAGACCGCTCATGATCTCATTCTATCAAAAATGGGTGAAACCCGGAGGATTGGTTTTTGATATAGGAGCAAATGTTGGCAATAGGATAGGTCTGTTTTTAGAGTTAGGTGCTAAGGTAATTGCCGTTGAACCGCAACAAGCATGTGTTGAAATTCTTCAAAAAAAATACGGAAATAAAATACACATCGAAAATATTGGTCTTTCACATTCTGAAGGAGAACTTGAACTTCATATTGCTGATGAGTCAACGATTTCTTCTTTTTCAGAAGAATTTATCACTAAAACTGGTGCCAATCGTTTTAAAAGAAACAAATGGAAAGAAACGGTCAAGGTTCCTGTTTCTACATTTGATAAACTAATTGAAAAGTATGGTGTACCTGATTTCAGCAAGATCGATGTAGAGGGGTTTGAACTCGAAGTGTTAAGAGGATTGAATCAAAAAACTCCGTTCTTGTCTTTTGAATATTGTGTGCCAGAAATGTCAGAAAAACTTTACGAATGCGTGCAGCGAATAAATACAATAGATCCGTCAGCCTCATATAACTATAGTATCGGCGAGTCTTTTGTACTGGCTTCAGACAAATGGTATTCTTTTCCTGAATTTTTGTCGCTTATAAAAGAAAGATCATTTCATAAAACTCTTTTCGGAGATATTTATATCCAATTCAGCAAATAACATGTTCACAGTAGGAACAACAAACGAAGCAGTAAGAGTAAAATGGATCGAAGAAACTCTGAAAAAAATTCCTGAAGGTTTAACTATTCTTGATGCGGGTGCAGGGGAATCACAGTTTAAAAAATTTTGCAACCATTTAAAATATATTTCGCAGGATTTTGGCGAATATCATGGAGAGGGTGAGATCGGTTTACAAATGGGTAAATGGGACAACTCAAAGCTTGATATTATTTCGGACATCCTTTCTATTCCCTTACCTGATCATTCAGTTGATGCTATCATGTGCACAGAAGTCCTTGATCACAGACCTGATCCGGTGGGAGCT
>DASTZB010000350.1:0-4334 GCA_035764525.1 Chitinophagaceae bacterium
ATGCCGCCGGTTAGTAAAACCATATCACTTTGCTGCAAAGCCTTTTTCAATGTAACGGTAACAATTTCGGGTTTATCTGTAGCATGTAAGATTTGAATGTTCTCAAAATGCAGTTGTTTTAAAACTGCCTTCAATGCAAAAGAATTTGATTCATACACTTGTCCATGCTGAAGTGGGTTGCCTGGTTGTTGCAATTCATTCCCCGTGACAATAATGCTAATACAAGGATTGGGATAAGCTTTTACTTCTGTAATTCCAATCCCAGCCAAAAAACCAATTGCCGCAGGAGATAAAATATTTTCCTTTTCTAATGCTAATGCTCCGACCTTTATTTCTGCGCCTTTTGCCCGAACACTATTTCCCTCTTTAAGATCTTCATCTTCAATTTTCAACTCTCCATTTTCAATTTGAATTTTTTCCTGCATTATTACCGTATCAGCTCCTGGCGGAACTGCTGCCCCTGTAAAAATCCGAACTGCATTTTCCGGTGTTAGTGTAAATGATTCATTACTTCCTGCAGCAACCTCGCCTGTTATTTTTAATTTTTTGTATTGTTTCCATCCAGCAAAAGAAAAAGCATAACCATCCATTGATGATTGAGGAAAAGCAGGGATATCCATTGTTGCATAAATGTCTTCTGCTAGTATCAAACCCGATGACTCTTGTAATTTTAAAATCACAGGCTGTAAAGGAGAAACATTATCTGAGATTATTTTTTTAGCTTCAGTAACTGAGATCATTTCATGAAAGTTTGTGCCACCTAAGTTCCCCTTTAGGGAACAGGGGTTTGGGTTCCTATCCACCAATAGTTATCATACTCCTATTATGAATATCTTCAGGATGAAGATGCTCGAAGTCGGTGGTGAATTGTCCGCCAAGTTCTTTCGCCTTGCTGCGAATACTCTGATGAATTAATGGAACCACGTCCTCACCTCTTCTTAATGCCGATAACAGGTCGGTTTCTTTTTCAGAGAACAAGCAGTTTTTCATTTTTCCATCAGCAGTCAAACGCATCCGGTTACAATCGCCGCAGAAGTTGGCACTCATGGTACTGATGATGGCGAATGTTCCCAAATGACCGGGCACCTGGTATCCTTTTGCCGTGTCATGTTTTTCATCCTGCAAACGTTCCACTTTATATTTTGCTTCGATCACCTCCAGCATTTGTTGCATTGTGAAAACTTTGTTGCTTGTCCACCAGTTACCCGTGAAAGGCATGAACTCTATAAAACGAACATGAACCGGCTGATCTTTTGTCCATTCAACAAAATCATTGAGCTCATTATCATTAAGGCCTTTCATCACAACCATATTCACTTTTACATGAAAATTTCTTTTTAGTAAAAGCTGGATGTTATCATAAACTTTTTCAAATTGATTTCTCCGGGTGATCAATTGAAATTTTTCCGGTTGTAAAGTATCCAAACTAATATTGAGTGAGTGAACTCCTGATTCATCAAGTATATCTACAAATTCATGTAATCTTGAACCATTCGTAGTGATCGTCAGCTTTACCGGAAGTTTTGATAATGTCCTGATGATCTCCCCTGCATCTTTTCTTACCAACGGCTCTCCACCAGTAAGTCTTATCTTATTAACCCCAAGATCAACAAATATCTTTGACAAAGTTTCGATCTCATCCCGCTGCATCAGCTTTGATGCCGGTGTGAATTCATATTCCTCTTCAGGCATGCAGTAAAAGCAACGCAGGTTGCAATTATCCGTCAATGAAATACGGAGATAATTGTGAACCCTATTATATTTATCAACGATCATTTACTGAGTTTAGGCGAACTACAAATTTATCAATTCCTGAGCAGCATCCGTTAAATAATTAAACGAGCGGTTCATAAAACAAAAATGATTTTGTAAAGAATTTTTCTATACCTTAAGGTAGAATTCCCGCACCTTGCAGAAATGACTGCGGGTTCTTTCTCTTCTATTTCAAACTCAGATCGGTATGGAACTTATAGGCAGGCACAAAGTAAATGCAACCCCCGCAACTCTTTGGAACATGTTAATGGATACCGATACTCTCTCGAAGATCGTTCCCGGCATCTCGAAACTAGAAAAAACCGGAGATAACACGTATAGATCAATTCTTGAAATTAAGATCGGTCCAGTTGGGGGTTCTTTTACAGGAAATCTTCAAATGGAAAATATTGAAGAACAAAAAGGATTTACTCTAAAAGTGCAACAAAACAGTAGTGTTGGAAATGCAAATGCAGCAATTAAAATTGAATTAATTCCGGCTAATCTTAACGAAACAGAAGTTGCTTTTGATGGAGATGTTAAGGTAACGGGATTATTAGCTTCGATGGGGCAACGAATATTGGGCAGTGCTGCTAATATGCTTACCAAACAGTTTTTTGCAAATCTGGATCACGAACTGGCAAAGCATCAAGCTATGCAGTAATTGATGATAGAATTAGAAATGCTGAAAGGCTTAATTACCAACGTTGAAAAGATAGGTGATGCTTGGCATCCCTCTCATTCAGGAGAGGGACAAGAGAGTGAGGCCTGATGCCATGAAAACGGAACGATGAAGTGATTGCGTCGCAACAGGCGATGCCATGAAAAACCCCAGTTGGTATTCAAAAAATATTTCTGCTAATAATAAAACTCGATTCCATGAGCATAAAAATCACCGTAGCGGTCAATGGTGTGAAACATACCAATAAAGTGGAGCCGCGGCTGTTACTGGTCCATTACCTGCGTGATGTGCTGAAGCAGACAGGCACACATGTAGGTTGCGATACCAGTGGATGCGGCGCCTGTACCATTCATGTGAATGGCAAAGCAACCAAAAGTTGTACAATGCTGGCAGTACAAGCCGACAAATGCAAGATCATAACGATTGAAGGCATGGCGACGCATCACGAGCTGCATCCCCTGCAGGAAGGATTCAACCAGTGTCATGGATTGCAATGTGGTTTTTGTACTCCCGGCATTATCATGACTGCAGCAGACCTGCTAAAGAGAAATAAGAAACCAAATGAAAAAGAAATTCGCGAAGCACTGGAAGGAAATCTTTGCCGCTGCACAGGTTATGAGAATATAGTTAAGTCAATACAATATGCTGCTGATAAAATGTCTGCGCCCAAAGCACGCAAGACAAAAAAGGAGGCAACTGTATGAGTGCAAATAATGGAAATGGAGCAGATACTCCAAATCGTTTTATTGGAAAATCCGTTAAGCGGGTGGAAGATAAAAGGTTCACTACCGGTCATGGTCGATACACTGATGATATTGTATTACCACATCAAACTTATGCGGTATTCGTGCGCAGCCAGTATGCACATGCAAGAATTGTAAGCGTCGATACAACCGCGGCGAAAGCGATGCCGGGGGTAGTGGCTATATATACTGGCGCCCATGTTGCAGAAGTGAACGGTGTGCCATGTGGCTGGCAGGTGAATTTTAAAAATGGTACCCCTATGAAAGAGCCAAAGCATCCCTTGCTGGTGGCTGATAAAGCAAGACATGTTGGCGATGCTATTGCTATCGTTATTGCCCGTTCAAAAGAAGAAGCTGCAGATGCAGCACAAGCTGTAGAAGTAGAATATGAGGAATTGCCTTGCGTGATTGATGCGTTTAAAGCAGCACAACCAGGTGCACCTTTGGTACATGACGACGTGCCAAATAATATGTGTTATGACTGGGCTCTCGGTAACCCGATCGATGAAGTGAATGCAGCCATGAACAGTGCATCACATGTAACAACGCTGGAATTTGTTAATCAGCGGTTGATCCCAAATGCTATTGAGCCTCGTTCTTATAATGCTTCCTATGACCGGATCCATGATCATTATACATTGTACACAAGCAGTCAGAATCCGCATGTCATCCGCTTGCTCATGTGTGCATTTGTTTTGGGTATACCTGAACATAAAGTAAGAGTAGTAAGTCCTGATGTTGGCGGTGGTTTTGGCAGTAAAATTTTTCATTATACCGAAGAAGCATTGCTGACATGGTGCAGCAAACATATTGGCCGCCCGATAAAGTGGACCGCAGAAAGAAGCGAAAGTTTTTTAACTGATGCTCATGGCCGTGACCATATCACAAAAGCAGAAATGGGTTTTGACAGCGATGGAAAGATCGTTGCATTGCGTGTAAAAACCTATGCAAACCTTGGCGCTTACCTTTCAACGTTCGGAAGTTGTGTACCTTCTTATTTGCATGGGACATTAATGCAGGGACTCTATACAACCCCAAAGATCAATGTTGATGTTACAGCAGTATTCACGCATACAACAGCAGTTGATGCATATCGTGGTGCAGGCAGGCCCGAAGCAACTTATTTATTAGAAAGATTGATTGACCTTGCAGCACAT
>DASTZB010000351.1:0-7752 GCA_035764525.1 Chitinophagaceae bacterium
TCCTTTTGCAACTTTTACCAATGTATCAATACCAACAACATCTGCAGTACGGAAGGTTGCTGATTTTGGGCGACCAATTATCGGTCCAGTCAATACTTCCACTTCATCAATCGATAAACTAAGTTTATCAACTAATCCAAAAAGCGACATCATTCCAAAAACACCAATGCGATTTGCAATGAAGGCAGGAGTGTCTTTACACAGGACAGTTGTTTTACCAAGATACAGATCTCCATAATTAATTAAGAAAGATATAATCGCAGGATCGGTGTCAGGAGTTGGAATTATTTCCAATAATCTTAAATAACGTGGTGGATTGAAAAAGTGTGTACCGCAAAAATGTTTTTTGAAATCATCACTGCGTCCTTCAGATAACATGTGAATTGGAATGCCAGATGTATTTGAAGTAATTAAGGTGCCAGGCTTACGAAACTGTTCTACTTTTTCATATACTTGTTTTTTTATATCCAATCTTTCAACCACTACTTCGATCACCCAATCACAATCACTTGTTTTTTTCATGTCATCATCAAAATTGCCGGTAGTTATTCTTTTGATAGCATTTTTATGATAAACCGGGGAGGGGTTTGACTTAATAGCAGCAGCTAATGCATCATTCACAATCTTATTTCGTTCCGCTGGTTTTGAACTCCCGGTTGCTTCTTTGGGCACAATGTCAAGCAACAAAACCTGTAACCCGATGCCCGCAAAATGACAAGCAATGCGGGAACCCATTACGCCGCTTCCCAGAACCGCCACTTTTTTAATGATCCTTTTTTCCATATCAAATTAGTTAGTTAAACAACTATTCAAGACCGAAGTTAAGTGATTTTACGAAACAGCTTTATTTCTGGTTGGGGGAAATACGATTTTGTAAAAAATTGTTTGGCAACTTAACTTAATCACGGTCATTAATTTAATTAATTATATAAAACGAGCAGTGGTAATGCAAGAATAGCGCTCAATATGCGTTCTAAATATCCGAATCAAGTCCAATGAAAGCCAATTCCTCTGCTAAAAAAAGCAACAAGCCAGCTCTCTCTGTCAGCCATAAAGCTGCCACGAAATTTTCTGATCTATTACATCATTTACCAGATGCAGTGATCATCACAGATCTATTTTTCAATATTACCGGATGGAATGATGCCGCTGAAAAATTACATGGCCTACCGGGTGCAAGAGGAAAAAATCTTTTTCAACTCATTAAATTAGACTTACCGGGCTCTACTATTGAAACGATAAGTGCCGAAATTTTAAAAAAAGGAACATGGGAAGGTGAGGTTATTTATCACAGGCATGATGGTGAGAAATATATTTTTAAAACTTCTGCTACCTCAATACTAGACGATAAAAATAAACCAGCAAGTATAATTTTTGTCAATCATAATATCACTAAAGTAAAAAGTACAGAAAAAAAATTAGCAGAAGCAGAAGCAACTTATGAGAAGCTTGTTAATACATTGGTGGATGGAGTGATCATGTTGGATAAAGACGGAAAAGTAACGACATGCAATAAAAGAGCTTCGGCTATTTTAGGATTAAATGATGAGGAATTATTAGGAAAGGAATTAGGCGATTCTTCATGGAAAGCAATAAAAGCAGACGGAACGCCCTTTCCCTGGTATGAATTTCCAAACGTTGTGAGTTTACAAACCGGATTCCCTCAACGTAATGTAAAAATGGGTGTTAATCTCCCCAATGGCTTATTTGTTTGGTTACTGATAAATTCGGAAGCGTTGATCCGTATAGGTGAGTTTGATCCTTATGCAGTAGTGATATCATTCTCTGATATAACAGACAATGTGAATCGCGAAGAAGAACTTAGAAAAAGCAATGAAAGATTTTTCTATGTTTCAAAAATAACTTCTGATGCTATTTGGGATATTGATCTTGCAACAAAGCAGATCTATCGAAGTGAAACATTTTACGAATTATCGGGTTATAGTCGCGAAGAAATAAAGCCCGATCTTGATTGGTGGTTCAATAAAGTGCATCCAAAGGACAGGGAGAGGGTAAGAAACAAAGTGCAGGAACATATTCAAAATGGTCATGAACGTTGGGAAGACGAATATCTTTTTCTTTGCGCTGATGGCAGTTATAAATTTTTACTTGATTCGGGAACTATTTTATACCGCCATGGTAAACCAGCAAGAATATTAGGCGCTATTCGGGACCTTACGGAAAAGAAAAAACTACAACAACAACTTCTCCAGGAACAAGAACAAAAACATAAAGCGGTAAGCCAGGCAGGTATTGCTGCACAGGAAGCTGAACGCAGCGATATCAGTCGTGAGCTTCATGATAATGTCAACCAGCTTTTGATGAGTGCAAAGTTGTTTATGAATTCTGCAAAGACTGACCCTGCTAAATCAGATGAACATATCGAAAAAGCAATGACTTACCAGATGATGGCAGTTGAAGAGATCAGAAAACTTTCAAGAACACTGAACACTTCGCTTGTAAAAGTTATTGGTCTTAGTAGAAGCATTGACGATATTATTATTAATATGAAAGCTTTCCAGCAAATCGAAACCATGTTTCATTATGATCAAAAGCTAGATAAAATTCTGTCGGATGATCAAAAATTGATGATCTTCCGGATACTGCAGGAACAGACCAATAATATTATCAAGTACGCTGATGCCAAAAATGTAACTATCACTTTAGCAGAAGAGAATAACATGGTTTATCTGTCAATTAAAGATGATGGAAAAGGATTTGATGCTTCAATTCAGTCAAAGGGAATTGGGTTTATAAATATTTATAACCGTGTTGATGCGTTCGGAGGAGAAATGGAGCTTATCTCTTCACCAGGAAAGGGATGCTCGCTTGAAATTAATTTCCCACTTACCTTTAATTAATCAAGATCTATAGCAGGCAATTGGCGGGTCTTTAATTGCTTATTATATCGTCTCATCAAGCGTTTATTCTTTTTTGCGCCCACACTCGAAGCCACTCCACTCATTACAATTTTTATATAATAATTTATGAATGATCTATCCCTTAATCTGGGGAAATAAACAACACCTACTCTTTTTTTATTCTCATTTTTGACAATAAAACTGTTTGCGATAAAAGTCATCAGCCCTTGTAAAAACCTTTTCTTTTCTTCTTTTCCATTTTTTAAAAACTGCACTTTGAGATCATGATAATACATCCTCATTTCGCCTAATGAAAGATATTCCTGTCCAATAGCCCGCATAGTGAGTGTATCGAGATAACCTGATTGCAATTTTATTGAAGACAAAGCCGGCAATATTTGATTAAGATATAACATGGAATGTGGTTGCATTCTTACAGTGATCAGGAAACCGGAGAGTGTGTCGAGATAGGATTCTCTTATTCTCAATCTTATCCATGCTGTATCAAGTAAATAGCCATTTAATCTTATCCTGAAGCTATCGGCAGGGGTTAATCCGAAATTTTTTATTGGAAAAATATCACCATTCATCCTTGTAACAGGAATAACGGCAGTTTCTTTGGTTTTATCATTTAGCTCGGTATAAACCGCGGTACCATTTGAAACAAGGATTGTATCGATGGAAACTTTAAAAGGAATTTTCTGTATCAATTTTGCTGCTAATGGCTTTATAATACCAGCATGAAATGGCGGGGTTTTATCCCTATACGATGTAAAATATGGATCATCAATTGTGATATTACCTGAACGAAATACACTGTCTTCAAGGTATTGGTCCAGGTCGAACTTAGAAACTGAAACCTTTCCGGTCCTTAAAGTTATATAATCGGTTTGCCATTTACTTGCTGATACAAACTCGTCGCGACTGGAAACGGGGTGAAATACGAATGAGTCAACAGAAAAACTTTTCGCTGCTTTACTGAATGAAAGGTCATGCCATGCCCAATTATTCTTTTCATCAATGATCTGTCCTGAAATATCACTTATTGTGAACGAAGGATTTTTTTTGATGATCTCTTTCAAATCGCCATTGATATCAGACCCTAAATGAAGGTTTCTTAGAACGCCCTGGTAAAGCTTAACATTGGCAGCCTTTTTTCCGATACTATCAGCCGTAAAATTTTTTGCGTCAACTTGATTTACAGTAGCTGACCAAAAAAGCTTTTTACCCGAATTCACCACCATATCGCTAAGCTGTATTTTCAGCAAACCCTCTTTTGATGTGATGGTTTTGTTATCGGCGTTTGTAATTAAAAAATCTGAAAGCGTAGTATTCAATGAACCAATGCTGATCCTGTTATCAATTCCTTTGCTCGTGAAGTTTTTAAGACTGACATTACTTTTGGTTCCATCCCAATAAATTTTTTGTAACCCTTTTGAAACAGAGTTTTCCAATGAAAAAATTGGGTGTTCCATTTCAAGCTGATCAACAAAAATTTCGGGCAATGATGCCTCCCTGCTGCTATCTTTTTTCTCGGTAAACCTGAGTTTGATCACTGGGTCACTGATCTTTGCATTTTTGATTTGGGATGCTCCTTTTATAATGCTATTAACATCCGGAGTAAATGCTATAGCAGAAGCTTTTACATCAACGCTGTCATTATCTTTTGCTTGTTTAAATTGAAAATTGGTAAAAGACGAGGCGGAATTATCAGTTAAGGAAAATCGATCTGCAGTTAGAGATGTATGTTGACCAAACCAATAAAGATCTTTCCCATCTGTCTTAAGCGCATCGATCTTTAGCTTTTCCTTTTTGTCAATTGATGCAATAGAAAGAGCATTCAAAAAAACCGAAAGTGAACTTTTCGCGTTGTTAAAATATAATTGGGTATTGGTTCCTTGTATTTTTTTTAATAATACCGTCAATGGTCCATTGGCTTTTTTCCCGCCTTGTAAAAGATTTATTTCAATATCCGCTTTTTTCCAGCTGATTCCTTCGCCGGTCAGCATTTGTAGAGAATCAGTATATACAAGACTATCCAGTTTGACATTTCGTGCATTTACATTAAATGTCTGTTGGTGATCATAAATATTCACTTTGTCAAATAAAAATTGCTTACTAGTTCCATCAAAAGAGGCGTTGTCCATATATACCACCAGGTTCTTTGTCTTCATTATTCCTTTTTTAAAATTAAGCAACTCAACAGATTCCTGCACATTTGCTACTGACAAAGAATCGGCAACATTATTACTGTTCAATACCAGGTTGGCATCATCTAACAAGAGGTCGATAGTATGTTTGGTTTTTATTTTTATTTTGCCATTATCTATTACTAGTTTCTCAAGGCTCATAAAATTATTGATGCCTGCCAATGAGTTTACAATCGGGTTTTTACTCTTTGGTTTTTCAGTGGCAGAGGGATAATAATCGATGATCGGCCTTATTAATAATGCTTGCCTGGCAATAACCTTTTGATCGAACAATAGATCAGCCCATGATAATTCACTAAGAATAAATTGTTGTACCTGTATGTTGCGTTTGTCTTTATAAGGTTCTGTATTAATAGAAAAATTGCTCAACAATATCCTGTTCTCTCTTAATCGTATGCTATCAAAACGTAAGAAATAACTACTATCCTTTACGAAATTCTCGTAATTGCGAATGGCCATATCAAAACTTTGCAATGAAATAGGTTGGGGCTGACTGTGATCTATCGATAGCCCTGTCATTTCAAAATTATTTTTTTCAGAAGTGAATGATGTGCTCTTATCATTTCGGTTGGTCGTAATATTTACTGCAGCATTTTTTACTCCAACATAATTTAACTGCATATCACCTGTCAGTTGGTTGATGATCGTATCAAGGTTGGGTAGTTTTTTTGGCGTCGAGGTTTTATTTTTTAATTCCAATTGTATTTTAAAATTGGGATTAAGGCAATAAACAGAATCCGCCTTTATCAGGTCTTTTTCATACAATGATTTAAAATCCACATTGGTCAGTTTTAAGGTATCAAGAAAAAGAGAAAAACCTGATCCGATACTGTCGCTTCTTTTGCCGATAAGGGTGCAACTATCAATTTCTATTAATCTTTTTTTGATCTTAATTCTGAAACGACTGAAAGCAAGACGATGATTTCCATCCGGAAAAGTTATATCCTGGTTCTTGGTCCAGAATACCAGCTTATCAGAATCAGGAAAGTCTTCAGGATTCGTGTCGGAATCAACTTTAAAGTTTTCAATGTGAAAATGCATTCCTGTAATAACAAGTGGCTGTTGATCTGGTATGACTTTATTTATCAGTCTGAATTCTCCCTGGTCAAATTGAAATCTTTTTACTTCCAGAAATCTCAACGCATCCATGATCGAATTATACACTTTTCCCATTTCCTGCGGAATGGAAATATCTTTTCGTCCCGATGTATCAAGTGGTTTCAATCTTGTCACTGTTATTTTCGGAGCAATAAGCGATAAAGAATCGATCCTTAATTCTTTTCTCGTAAAAATCGGGATCAAAGCTTTTACCCTCAATTTTATTTTATCAACTTCGAAATGATAGGAGGTGACGAGATCAAGCGAATCATTGGAAAAAAAAGTTACTCCTTGTAATTCAACTTTTTTGCTGAAATAATTGAACTTTAAATTTTTTACTGTCAGTCTTAATTTCCCATTTGATTCTTTGGTGACAATATCCTCTACTAAGGCTTCGGCATTATTTACTACATAAATATGAAGGGCAGTGATAAGAATGATGATGATCCCCAGGATGATTCCGAGTGTTTTAAGGATTTTTTTCTCAAGCCAGACGATCCACATTCAATAGCTGGGGTTAATAAGTTATCAAATTACTCAAATTTGCGCTAAAGAAAAAGCCACCCGACTTTGCGGATGGCTTCATTATTTTAACTGACAGAAGACCCTGAACTAACGGCTTCTTCAGGCTTCAATAAACGAAGTTTTCCATCCTTATCCTCTGCGGTCAATATCATTCCCTGGCTCTCAATTCCCTTCATTTTTCGCGGCGCAAGATTAATAACTACTACAACTTGCTTGCCAACCATTTCTTCGGCCATATAATGAAGAGCAATGCCGCTGACAATTGTTCTCCTTTCGGTACCCAGGTCAATTGTTAATTTTAATAGCTTATCAGCTTTTTCGACTTTTTCGCAAGCCGTAACTGTACCAACCCGAAGATCGAGCCTGGCAAAATCATCGTATACAATTTCTGGTTTCTTAGTTTCTTGTTTTGCTTCTTCCATTTTTGGTTCCTCTTTTTTTATTAAACCACTTTTCAATTTTTCTATTTGCGATTTTATCTCATCATCTTCGATCTTCCTGAATAGTAATTCGGGCGGTCTCAGTGAATAACCAATACTCAATAATTTTAGTTTGCCAGCATTCTCCCAATCCAGCATTTTATCCACCACTTTCATCATGTACAACATTTTCCTTGCTGTGTTCGGTAAAAACGGATTTATGAGAATTGCCAGGTTCGCTGTTAATTGTAAACAGAGATGTAAACAATTATCAATTTGCTTTTGATTTTCGGGACTCGTGGCCTGTGCCTTGTCATTTGAAACTTTTTTCCACGGCTCCTTCTTCTGCATATATTGGTTTCCCTTACGAGACAGATCTATTACTTCAAATAACGCATCACGAAATTTATACTCTTCAATCAAATTTTCAACTTTCAACTTCGAACGTTCAATTTCTTTCATGATCCACCGGTCTTCATCATCCAAAACTTCTTCATGTAGCTTCGGCACCTTGCTGTTGCAAAGTTTATGCATCAATACCCACGTGCGGTTCACAAAATTTCCAAAGATCGAAGCCAGCTCACTGTTATTCCTATCCTGGAAATCTTTCCAGGTAAAATCATTGTCTTTTGTTTCCGG
>DASTZB010000352.1:0-21452 GCA_035764525.1 Chitinophagaceae bacterium
CATTACGATTTGTTCTTTCATGTACCTGGCGGGTCAGGATAACTATTTTATTTTCTTTACCAAAGTATTTTGTCATTTCCTGACCCATAAACCCGGTGCCTCCAACCAGTATGATCTTTTTATTTTTCATCTTAGCATAAATTAGTGAAACAGAAATAAAATAAAACCAGTAAGACTAAGCAAATTCATGCTTACGACCCATTTGTTATTTGATAAAACTCCGGTATACTCCATTCTTCTCAGATATTCTTTCAAAATAAATGTTGCAGTAAGAATAAGCCACACTGTTGCCAACCACTCTGAATCAAATAGGAATTGGATGATCATTAATGGTGTAAGCAAAAGGATAACTAATAAGGCAAGCATATTCACCTGCCCGAGATATTCATAACCTTTTGCTTTGGAAAAACTAAAAGCAAGCGTACAATTAATAATTACAAATGCAAAATGGGCTGTCTGTAATTCATAAAAATTTAAATGATAGTATGACAATTTGCTGAATAAATGGTTTTGAAAAGGATATAGCATAAGCGTATTAAATGCTAAGCAAGCGGCCATAAAAATAGACCTGTATAAATAATTATTATCAGGGGAACAATCAATACTACCAGGCCCACATTTTTTTGCAACAATAACTTTTCTATTAAAGGAAATGAGTTTGTATATCCTTTTCAGCAACCATTTTAACGGAGTGAGATTTCCGGTTGCTTTTATTAAAGGTATTTTTTGATCAAGGATTTCAAGCAAAGCATCAATGCCATAAAGCACTTTATTGGTCGATGTATCTAATAAGGGTATCTCATTCATGCTTTTATCAAAATCAATTTTGGAAAGCAAACTATCATCGAGCGTTGAAAATGGTTTTCTGCCATCAGTATTCAAAAAACCATACTTTACAAAAAGCCCGGAGTACCATGTACACAAGGGGCAGTTATCGTCGTAAACAAGGATCTTATTTTTCATGATCAGTGTTTTGATTTGGTTAATCCATCTAATTCATTTCTTAAAGAAATAAGTTCAATGAGCCGGTAATAAAGTCTTAAGTAGTAGCCGGCAGTAAAAGCTACCGTTCCAATTGTTATCCAAATAATAAACATCTTAAGATTTCCGGTAAAATCGTTTTCAAAAAAAAACAAGGGTGTAATCAGAATCAAGTCTGCGACCCAAAGTATCCAATAAAGTAAAATCGGTTTTTTATAACCGGAACTAATAAAACTGTGTGTATTAAGAAGAACACTAATCAATTGCCAGCATGCTAAAAAAAATAATTCTAATCCGGCACCAAAGAAACCCAGGAACGGTATTGATAACAACGTACAACTTGCCAGTAGTAATTGGCCGAAGCAATCAATTTTTCTTAAACGTAACATATCGAGTGTGTGAAAATTTCAGAAAATAATGAAAATATATATCTAAATAAAAACCGGTCGCCCGGTTCGCCGATCTTTCCAGCTTCTTTATTTAAAGATCTTCATCAGGTTATTTACAAACCAATTCTCTTCTGCCTTTATCATGACATCAAGTGTCTTGTCAGCCTGTAATCCCAACCGCTTAATACTGCTAACTGTATCCACAAATGTTTTTACTTTTTTATCTTTCTTATCACCTTCTACGTCTTCCAGCTTATCGAGCAATTGCATCATAGGTTCCAACTCTCTTTTTTTTCTTTCTTTCACGATCTGCTTTACCACTTTCCAGATATCTTTTTCTGCAGTGAAATATTCTTTTCTTTCGCCAGGAAGGATCACCCTTTCTACAAGACCCCAATTGATCAATTCACGGATATTCATATTTGTATTACCACGGCTTATATTAAGATCTTCCATGATATCGTCCTGTGTCAATGGATCGGGGCTGATCAACAAAAGAGCATGTATCTGTGCCATTGTTCGGTTAATTCCCCAGTGTGTTCCAAATGCTCCCCAGCTGCTGATAAACTGCTGTTTTGCTTCAAGTAGTTTCATGACTCAAAGCTATAGTAAGTATTTCGAATTTTCAAAAAATATTGAAAATATATTTTGAAAAAAAAGGGCGATCGCCCGGTTATTTGAGGGGTCAGTTTTCCTCGAAATTATCTTCTTTGACAAATAAATTGAATAATTGGCCGGTGATCCAAAGTAGACCGGCTGTGGCGATTGAGCTTATAGAAACTTTGAAGAATATATCGGTGTATATATCATTCAAAAGAAGAAGAAGCAAGCTGAATAAAAAAATAAAAACTCCTTCATACAAAAAAATATCAAACACCTTGTTATAGTATTTCATAGGCTTTGCTGTGATATCAAAATTACACTTCGATCAGACTTTTTGAAAAGTTTGAACGGTGATTTTAAATAATTAAGTGGAAGTACTCTCAAAAAAAAATTATTCATAGTTAATTTTCTATGAATAATTCCTAAATGGTATAATTATAATAGTTCAGATCAAACCAGCATCCCGATTGGGTTCTCCATAAACTTCTTAACAGTTTGGAGGAAAGCGGCACCTACGGCTCCGTCAACACTTCGGTGGTCGCAGCTCATAGTTACTTTCATAGCACTTGTCACACCAAAGCCGTCTCCTTTTTTTACAACGATCTCTTTTATTTTTCCAACTGCAAGGATACAACTATCAGGAGGATTTATGATCGCAGTGAATTCTTCGATATCCATCATGCCAAGATTACTGATGGTAAATGTATTGCCGCTGAATTCATGCGGTTGTAGTTTTTTATCTTTTGCCTTACTATAAAGTTCTTTAGCTTCGGCTGCTATTTGCGAAAATGATTTTTGATCTGCGAATTTTATCACTGGTACGATCAACCCCTCAGGCACAGCCACCGCACTTCCGATGTGAATGTGTTGATACGTTCTTATAAAATCACCCATCCATGAAGAATTAACAGCAGGATGCTGACGCAAAGCCATTGCGCATGCTTTGATCATCATATCCTGGAAAGAAATTTTTACCGGGCTGAATTCATTCATTTGTATACGGGCAGCGATCGCATTATCCATATTGATCTCCATCGTGAGATAAAAATGCGGAGCACCAAACATACTTTCACCCAAACGGCGGGCAATTGTTTTCCGCATCTGGCTATTTGGAGTATCAACAAATTTCTCTTCAGTTGTCGGAGTGAATTTTGCAACTGGTTGCTGTGGACTGGCTGCTGGTTGCTTACTGCTAACTGCAGGCTGACCGCTGATTGTAGACTGCGGGCTGAAACTATCAACATCTGCTTTCACAATTCTTCCACCATCACCACTTCCATGCACAGCTTTCAGATCGATGCCTTTTTCTTTCGCTAATTTTTTTGCAAGCGGCGATGCTTTCATTCTGCCGTTGCCATTTGAATGTTCTTCACTGCTTGTCGCAGGTGCTGCAATTGCTGTTTGTGATCCAGCTTTCGAACTTTCAGAAGTTGCCTGTTGACTGTCGGCTGTTGACTGAGGACTACCACCGCCTTTCGCAGCAGCTACCACAGCATCAACATCTACTTTACCTTTTTCTCCAATAATGCATAACAAATCATTTACCTGTATCTTTTCACCTTTTGGAGCACCTTGATATAGTAATGTTCCATTTTTATAACTCTCTAGTTCCATTGTTGCTTTATCAGTTTCTATCTCCGCAAGAATATCTCCTTTCTTTACTTTATCACCAACATTCTTATGCCACGCAGCAATCACACCTTCAGTCATTGTATCACTCAATCTTGGCATCAACACAACTTCTTCCATTTTTGAAATATCAATTGCAGTAGCTGTAGCAGGTTCACTACTTTTTGCTGGTTTGGCTGCCGGAGGAGCTTCAGCTGTGCCAGGTTGCTTAGTAGTCGTTGTTGATTTAGCTGCAGTTTCTTTTTTAGCTTCAGTTTTTTTAGCAGGTTCACTGCCTTCACTTGCTTGTCCACCTTTTTTTATCAGCGATGAAATATCTTCTCCTTTGGCGCCAATGATTGCAAGCAGATCATTCACCTGCAGCTTGCCACCTTTTTCAGCACCAATATGCAGCAATGTCCCATCCTTATAACTTTCAAGATCCATGGTGGCTTTATCAGTTTCCACTTCGGCAAGCAAGTCACCTTTTTTCACACTGTCGCCAACTTTTTTATGCCATGCAGCAATCACACCTTCGGTCATCGTGTCGCTGAGTCGGGGCATTAAAATCACTTCTGCCATAACGTATTCAATTGTGCGCCGAAATTAAGGCAATTTCGTGAATGGCGAACGACTTCTGAGAAGACGGAATTTTATGGACCAGGCAATAGAATTTCTATTAGGCATTCGTTGCGTCGCTCTCTTGTACTACAACAATTCTATTGAGTTTCCATCTCACGACTCGTAGCTCAAAGCTGATAACTTCCTAATAATCCAACTCCAACCTTAACCGATCTTTCAATTCTTTAACCAACGGATATCGTTCAGTCATTTTTAAAAACTGTTCACGGGAAGTAAGGGGAGTTCCCACGGGAATTTTTTCTTCTTTGTTCTCTTCCATCACTATAAAAAACTGGAGAAGATTATTATGCAATTTCTCACGCAAAAATTGTGAAGCTTTTTGTCCCCCCTGTTCTATAAAACGCAGTTGGATATTATTGGTGACAATTGCAATAAAACTGTTGGCATCCTGGATCTTTAATTCTGCCATTTCAAAATTGGTACCCGCAGGGTTTTTTTCACTTTTCAACTTCTGCACATATTCATTCCATGCCGCTTGCAAACTTTCAAGGTCAAGCGGAGTACTGATCGTGTCATTTCCGTTCCCATTGTTTCCATTGCCTTTGACCTGTTTTCTTATTTTATCTAATGCAGAAAGCTTTGTTGTTTGAGGTTTGGAGTTTGAGGTTTGAGGTTCTTTTTTATAATTGGTGCTTTCTTCTTTTACAATAGAAGTTTCAATAACCAATTTAGCTTCTGATTGCTGACTCCTGACTCCCGACTCCTGACTCTTAACTTCTGACTTCTGACTTTCAACTTTCAACGGTTTTATCGCAGCAGTCCTGAAAGCAAGACTTGACTCACCTATTTTTTTTTTACTTATTCCACCAGCTTCTGAAGAAATTTCAATTGCTTGCTGCAGGTAACAAAGTTTGATGATCACCAGTTCTACATGAAGTCGCTTATTGCGGGCAGCCTTATAATTTATTTCTGCTTCATTTATAATATTCAAAGCGCTGATAAGAAGAGAAGGGGCAATGTTTTTTGCAGTTGAAATATATTTTTCCCTGAAACTTTCTACGGCCTCAAGCAAAACCGCCACTTTTTCATCCTTACACACAAGCAGGTTTCGAATAAATTCAGCAAAACCATTTAGCACCAGGTCACCTTCAAATCCTTTTTTATTGATATCATCATATAATAGCATAGCTCCTGAGAGATCCTGCTTCACCATACAATCCATCAGTTTGAAATAATAATCGGCATCGAGAATATTAAGATGTTCAAGTGTGTTTTGATAAGTCAGTTTACCATTTGTAAAACTCACAATTTTATCCATGATGCTAAGCGCATCCCTCATGCAACCTTCACTCTTTTGTGCGATCACCTGTAAGGCCGCTTTCTCCGCTTTTATTTCTTCTTTCTCACAAATTTCCTGTAAATGCACCACGGTATCATTATTAGTGATCCTTTTGAAATCAAAAATTTGGCAGCGACTTAAGATCGTCGGAAGTATCTTATGTTTCTCTGTTGTTGCTAAAATAAAAATTGCGTAGGGCGGAGGTTCTTCCAATGTTTTCAAAAAAGCATTGAATGCCGATGAACTTAGCATATGAACCTCGTCAATAATATACACCTTGTATTTACCAGCCTGCGGCGCAAAACGAACCTGGTCAACCAGTGTCCGGATATCATCAACAGAATTATTACTGGCCGCGTCAAGCTCATGAATATTCATCGATGTTCCTTCATTAAAAGAAATGCATGATTGACACTTGTTACAAGCTTCGCCATCTTTTGTTTGATGCTCACAGTTAATTGTTTTGGCAAGAATTCGGGCACAGGTTGTTTTACCAACACCTCTTGGACCGCAAAAAAGAAATGCATGTGCCAATTGGTTATGCTTGATCGCATTTTTAAGTGTAGTTGTAATATGCGATTGCCCGACTACTGTATCAAAAGTCTGTGGTCTGTATTTTCTTGCTGAAACAACGAATTTATCCATAAAACCCCCAACCCCTAAAGGGGAGTTTGATTCCTTTAGAATGAATTGCAATATAGGAAATGAAAAGTTCGATAACTGAAATGAACATTGATTTGTTAATAATTTTCGTAAGCCCCTTTAGGGGTTTAGGGTTTTACACAAGAACGGGGTGTCGTTTAAACTCCTTGGTTTGATCAAACAAATATCGGTAAGTAGTGAGTATGCGACTGCGATAAGTGCCCAGAGCTTCGGCTACGTTTACCATTTTTGGATTGAATTCGCCAATCCATTGCATTTCATAATCATCATAAATGGGATCGCCCAAAATGTATTGCCCGTTTTCTTTTTTTAATTTTTGAATAACCTTAGCGCCTTCAATTATTATATAACTGTCCACACCCTTTCCCTGGAATTCTGGTACAATTCCAAAAACTAATCCTGTGAATTTTCTATTTTTTTTGGTTGCTTTTACCCAAAGAAATTTCAGTTTATGCAAAAGCCCAAAGCCGCCATCGAGATATTTAAACCATTGATTAAGATCCGGCAAATTGATCCAAATTCCAATTGGTTCGTTTTTATAATAAGCAAACCAGCAAAGGCGTTCATCCAAAACCGGCTTCATGCTCTTAAACATTTTTAAAACCACTCTTTCTTCCAATTGCTTTAACCCGCCATGGCCCGCCCATGCTTTATTGTAAACAATGGTAAAATCAGTGGCAAATTTTTCTAACTGATCTTTCCTTATATATTTCGCATTGTAATTAGGATCTTTTTCACATTCACCATGCCGGGTATAAAATTTTTGATGAAGAAGGCTATTTGTTTTCATTGCAAAACAAATCTGGTTGAAGTAATTTTTGAAACCATAGTTTTCAAAAAGCTCCTGGTAATAAGGCGGATTAAAATTCATGCAATACATTGGTGGGATCTCATGTCCTTTTACTACCAAACCCCACCAGCGATCTCTTTCACCAAAATTGATCGGGCCGTCCATTGCCTGCATCCCTTTTTGCATTAACCAATGCTTGGCTACATTAAAAAGCATATCAGCTGCAGCCTGGTCATTGATGCAATCAAAAAAACCGATACCACCTACCGGGACATCATCGCCTTTATTTTTATATTTCTTATTTGCAAATGCGGCAATGCGGCCTATGAATTTTCCATCATCATCTTTCAATATCCATCTTATGATTTCGCCGGAACGAAAGGTTTTATTTTTCTTTTTATCAAAAACTTCGTTGATGTCTTTATCTAATGGACGGACATAGGCAGGATTATTTTTGTTGAGCTCAACATTAACAAGCAGAAATTCTTTGGCAAGATTTGAATTGGTGACTTCAACCAGTTGCATTGAGCAAATGTAGGGAAGAATTTTTCATGCAATAATTACTTATTTATTAAACATCTTCTCCGCCAATCTTGTATCATGTCCATAAATATCCTGCCTGAAATTCAGCCGGCCATTTTCATCCACCCAGGCAGTATAATAAGTAATGATAACGGGAATCGGGTCTTTCACTTTTACATATTTCTCTTCTCCGCTATTCATTGCTTCACTAATTTTTTCAGGTGTCCACTCCGGTTGGTTGCGCAAAACATAATTAGCAAATTTTTCCGGCTCTCTTAACCGGATACATCCGTGACTGTATGCCCGTGTATCTCTATTAAATAAACTTTTTGAAGGAGTATCATGAAAATAGATATTAAAGCTATTTGGGAATAAAAATTTCACTTTGCCCAAAGCATTACTTGCGCCTGGTTTTTGACGAACAACGGGAAGACCATCATCATTTCCTGTTATTTCCATATTTTCTTTTGCTATGTAATTTGGATTTTTTTCGATCGCCGGTAAAATTTCTTTGGCAACAATGCTTGGAGGAACGTTCCAGTAAGGGCTAAACACAACTTGATTTAAGTCCCCGTTAAACATCATCGTATTATGTCCTTCTTTCCCAACCACCACATCAATATCAAAAGCTTTTTGTTTGCCTTCGTATACATGCAAAACAAATTCTGGAATGTTTACAACAATAAGATTTCCTGTAGGCTCATTTGCAAGCCAGCGCATACGATCCATATTCATTAATAGCTGTTCAACTCTTTTTGTGACTGGCACATTCATTTCTTTTATCAATGAATCGTTGATTGTTCCAGTTTCACTAAATCCATGACGGGCCTGGAAATTCTTTACTGCCGTTACTAGTGTATCATTAAAAACCTGGCTGGTATCATTGGCGGTGAGATCACCCGTTACTATCAATCTTTTTTTGATGATCGCTACATCAGGAGAAGTTGTTCCTTTCTTCAGAGACTTCTTAACAGCATTTACTTGTGGCCATCCGCCATTTTTTGCAATTGTTAAATATTTGCCCAATTGGTCTTTCAGTGCTTTGTACGTTTCATTTACATCCTCAAAATATTTATCGTCTTTGTGCTTTTTATTTACAATTGAATCTGCAAGATCTATTGCGTCTTCTTTCTTCCGGGGAACGAAACGTTCCATTTCTTTACGCTTCACATAGCCTTTTTCATAATTATTCAACATGTACATTATGAAATGTTGTGTCAGGGTCAGCTCGGTATTTATAAAATCTTTATTCGATGCACTAACTGAAAGCTCATCTTCGGCAATAAGCCGATCCATTTTCTTCTGCAACTTTTTATCTTTTAATGAGGAATCATCCTCATAGGTAGTGACATAATCATGCAAGTTCCAGAAGCCACGTGCCTGCTCAGTAAGACCATCGCCGCTAAACCACGCAAACTGGTAATTCCGGGTATTGTAAAAACTTTTTAAACGACGGGCAATAGAATCATCAATTTTATTTTGAGTAATAAAATTTCGAATAGCCGACGAATCTAAAAAAAGATCACTGTAAGAATTTGAAGGAGTAATACTTTCATCTATTTTACTAATATTTTTCTCTTCTTTGGTAATTTTTTCTGTGTTATCTTCTGTAGTGTCTGCACAGGAAGAAAGAACGACACTAAGTCCAAAGGCGAAAAGGATTTTTTTCATGCTTCTGAATACTGCAAAAGCAATGCCTTATTAAAAAAGAAAATTGTGGTAATAAAAAGGGGAATTTTTTACACAACTTGGCAACTATTGATCTTGCTGATCAATAGTTGCTGATCAGGGCCAGAGGACGTAAACTCCAAAGCCTTTTGATAAAATTTTTTTGCTTCGGCTTTGTTTTGGAGCTCGAAATATATTTCACCAATTGACGCATAATAGAGATAATGATTTTCCAATCCCTTTATCTGCTGCAATTCATCCAAAGCATTTTGTCTATTGATGGCATATGCAGAAACAATGGCTTTGTTCATGGCAACAATAGGGTTAGGCTGAAGCTGGTAAAGCATTTCATATAAATGATAAATGGATCTCCAGTTGGTTTGTTCAAAAGATCTTGCAGCAGCATGTTGCGATGCAATGGCCGCTTCCAAATGATAAGTAGAAACTTCAAAAGGTTCTGCCGATTCTTCCATTAATTCAAAACCTTTACTCATTAAAGAACGGTTCCACTTACGACGATCCTGGTGTTTTAGCAAAATGATATTGTTCTTGTCATCAAGCCTTGCATCTAATCTTGAAGCCTGGAAACACATGAGTGCAAGCAAGGCTTTGCTGCGGGGGAAAGCAGTTAATGAATGTTGCGTTAATATAAAACATAAACGCATGGCTTCTTCACAAAGATCTTCACGAATGAGTTCGTCAGCTGTTGATGATTTATAACCTTCATTGAACAAAAGATAAAGTGATTTAAGAACGGTATCAACTCTTGCCGATAATTCACTGCTTTGAGGAACGTCTAACTCAATTTTTTCTGCTTTGATCTTTTCTTTCGCCCTGTAAATTCTTTTGGCAATTGTTTCTTCTGTTGTCAAAAATGCCTTTGCAATTTCATTTACACTCAAACCGCAAAGTGTTTTTAAGGTCAAAGCAATTTGTGATTCTTCCGCAATTGCAGGATGACAGCAAGCGAACATCATTCTTAACTGACTGTCCTGTATCTCATTTTCTAAAAACAAATTATTAACGGTTGATGCTAATGTGTATTCAGACTCGAGTAAATAACTATACTGAGGACTGATGTCACGAAATCTTTTTTCCTTTCTTAAAAAATCAATGGCTTTATTTTTTGCAACACGATAGAGCCAGGCAGACGGATTATCAGGAACTGCTTTGTAGCTCCATGTGCTCATTGCCTGTAATAAAGTGTCCTGAACAATATCTTGCGCAGCTTCGATATTTTGTAATCCTAGCAGTCTGGACAAAACAGCGATCATCTTTCCCGACTCATGCCGGAAAAGATGATCGACAAGCTGATTAATGTTTTTATCTTTAGCCATTCGTTTACGCAGGCTGCTCTACTCCAATTTTCATCACCTGCCTTACCTGTACTTTGCTTCCCTGGTCAAGGTCAGGACAACCTTTTGAAAGTTCTACCGCTTCATCTATATCTTTTGCATTGATGATAAAGAAGCCGCCAACTACTTCTTTGCCTTCAGTGTACGGTCCGTCTGTTACAGATTTACCTTTAGGACCGCTTACTAATTTACCTCCCGGCAATAAAGGTTCGCCAGCTACATATTGATTGGCCTTTCTTAATTTATCGATCCAAGCCATCCATTTACCCATATGCTCCTGCATAAGTGCTGGACTAAGATTTCCGGGTTGAGTGCCTTCGAAAATAAACATGAACTTTTCCATTGTAATTTGATTTTAGTTTTTAAAAATGTTGTTTGATAGTAATGACGAACATGGTTTTTCAAATCGGACAAACGGTCACTCTTTTAATTTAAGTTACCCTGACTTTTTTGAAAATCCCTGATTTGATGATAAGCGGACAGAACCTTGAATGGATCGTCGAAAGGAACGTCCTATTTAGGCTCAAAAGCTGGCATAAAAAGGCTTATCCACAGCTTTAGAATTTGTTTCTTCGTTTTCGGATTTTTCCCTTCACACCCTTACCTTTGCGGCCTCAAAACATACCTCCTCAAAATATTATTATGGGTAAAGTTGGTAAAATCAAACAGATCATTGGTGCAGTGGTCGACGTACAATTCCAGGACACACTTCCAGAGATTTATAATGCATTGGAACTGAAAAGACCGAATGGCGATACGCTGGTGCTTGAAGTAGAGCAGCATCTTGGTGAGGACAGCGTTCGTTGCATAGCTATGGATGGTACAGAAGGACTTGTTCGCGGACTTGAAGTTATTGATACAGGAATTCCGATCGCAATGCCAGTTGGTGAAGATATCAATGGTCGTCTTTTTAATGTAACCGGTGACCCAATCGATGGTTTGCCTGCTGTTTCTAAGAAAGGAGGTCGCCCAATTCATAGTAAGCCGCCAGCGTTTGAAAACCTTAGTACTTCTGCTGAAATATTATTTACTGGTATTAAAGTTATTGACCTGATAGAGCCGTATGCAAAAGGTGGTAAGATCGGTTTGTTTGGTGGCGCTGGTGTTGGTAAAACGGTTTTGATCCAGGAGCTGATCAACAATATTGCAAAAGCTTACGCTGGTTTATCAGTGTTTGCAGGGGTGGGAGAAAGAACCCGTGAAGGAAATGATTTGATGCGGGAGATGATCGAAGCTGGTATCATGAAATACGGCGACGATTTCAAACATAGCATGGAAAAAGGTGGATGGGATCTCAGTAAAGTAAAGATGGAAGACCTGAAAGATTCAAAAGCCACGTTCGTATTTGGACAAATGAATGAGCCACCGGGTGCCCGTGCAAGGGTGGCGTTGAGTGGTTTGACTGTTGCAGAATATTTCCGTGATGGTGATGGACAAGGAAAAGGTAAAGACATTCTTTTCTTCGTTGATAATATCTTCCGTTTTACACAAGCTGGTTCTGAAGTGTCAGCATTGTTGGGTCGTATGCCATCAGCGGTAGGGTATCAACCAACGCTTGCAACAGAAATGGGATTGATGCAGGAAAGAATCACTTCAACTAAAAATGGTTCTATCACATCTGTACAAGCGGTGTATGTGCCTGCGGATGACCTGACCGATCCGGCTCCGGCAACAACATTTGCTCACCTTGATGCAACAACGGTATTGAGCCGTAAGATCGCTGACCTTGGTATCTATCCTGCGGTTGACCCGCTTGATTCAACATCAAGAATTCTTACTCCGAAAATTGTAGGTGATCTTCATTATAATTGCGCTAACCGTGTGAAGTTGATTTTACAACGTTATAAAGAATTGCAGGATATCATCGCTATCCTTGGTATGGATGAATTAAGTGATGATGATAAAATGACTGTACAACGTGCAAGAAAAGTACAACGTTTCTTGTCACAGCCATTCCATGTTGCTGAAGCGTTTACCGGTTTGAAAGGTGTATTGGTTCCAATTGAAGAAACGATTCGTGGTTTTAATATGATCATGGAAGGTGAAGTGGATGAGTATCCTGAAGCAGCATTCAACCTGGTTGGTAGTATTGATGATGCGATGGAAAAAGGTAAAAAGCTTTTGGCTGCGGCTCAAGGATAATTAGCAAATTAGCAAATGTGCCGATGTGCAAATGGCAGGTTTGCTTTTCAGAAATAACAATTTGCACATTTGCATATTGGCAAATCGGCACATTATGAATCTTGAAATACTTACACCAGAAAAAAAACTGTACAGTGGCGAAGTGTACGGCGTGCAAATGCCGGGCATCAGCGGAAGTTTTGAAGTGCTGGAAAAACATGCGCCAATAATAAGTGCATTAAAGCCTGGTCGTTTGAAAATTTTAAAAGACAAAACTGCATTATCGTCCGGTGGACAAAATCATTTAGCATATTTTGATATACAAGCCGGCTTTGTAGAAGTATTAAATAATAGAGTAACTGTATTAGTTGAAGGCGCTATAGCTGTTGAATAAAAATTCCTGTCTCCTAAAGGGGAAATTAGATTTGGTGTTTACTTATTTAGTTCTTTATTCAAAATGTTTCAAAATCGTAGCTCTTTTACAACTGTCAGGTTTGTGAGCTGGCAAGTCCCCTTTAGGGGATTTAGGGGCATAAAATAATTTGTGGAAAACCCTTTCCCCCTATGGGATTGTGTTCCGGGATTGTGAAAACAAGTTGACCCTCTTCAGAAATGGAGAGGGTTTTTTGTTCAATAAAATATTCCATATCTTAAACTTTCAAAGTATATGAAAACGCTTTGTTTGAGCATATTAATAATTGTTTTGGCGATACATGGGGTTGCTCAAAATAAGCTACGTTCAATTGATGAGTTAATAAATAAAAAAGAATCCGGTTGGATACTTGTAAAGCAATGGATAGATTCAGCAAAGAACAAAGTGGAAATATTACAACCTGATTCTTCAAAAGCTAAGGAAGCATTATATAAAATCCAGGTCACAACCCGTTCACCCATGGGTGCAATCATCTATTCAACGGGAGGCCTTCTTATTGATAATGGATGGATAAGAATAATTGGATCAGGACATGAAAAACTTAAAAGAACAGTTCCTGATTGGAATAAAGGAAAATCATTTAAAGAATTTGGCGAACAGCCAAAATTTTTGCTGATTGCTGATGATGCAATTGGCGGCTACTTTGCTATTAACGGTGGTGAGTTTGGAAGTGATTTGGGTAAGACCTATTACCTATCACCAGATAATTTGGAATGGGAACCGCTTGATCTAACTTATTCTGATTTCCTTAATTTTTGTTTTAATGGAAACCTGGAAGATTTTTACTCTAATCTTAGATGGACAAATTGGAGAGATGAAGTTTCTAAACTTGACGGTGATAAAGTGTATAATTTTTTCCCTCCTTTATGGTCAAAGGAAGGTAAAGATGTTAACAAAAGTTCCAGGAAATCATTACCTGTTGAAGAGCAATATCAATTCAATTTAGACACTCGGAAACAATTGGGAATTAAATAGAATTAATAATATTTCAATTGATTTTATTTCTGTTGAGCCCTTCTTTTTAACTCCTCCTCCGCATACCCAAACACCTTCTTCATCATATCCGTTTTTCTGAATTCATACTTAGTTCTTATTTGGTCTTCTTCATTCGCTACGATTCCAAACATTGCATCAATAGCTCTTGCAGAAATGAAATCTGTTAAATTGTTTTCAAGTGGTTTGTTTATAAAAGGGATCATATTGTAGACACTTGCAATTTGACTCCAGTCTTTATTGGCGCCTTCAACATTAATTGAGCTGTCAACAATTGGACGAAACGCCGCCATTAATTCGGGAGACATAGTTGTTTTAAAATATTCAGTTGCTGCATGCGTATTATCAGTGACGAGAATCTTCGCAGCATCTTTAATGCTCATCTGTTTAACAGAATTTAAAAAGATCGGTTTGGCGGCTCTGACTGCTGAAGATGTGGCTCGGGTAAATTTTGCTGTTACCTGGTCCACTGTTTTATCGAGTCCAAGATCACGAAGAGTTTTTTCAATTTTTGCAGCATCACCGGGAAAAGCAAATCTTACGATGGGATTTCCGTTTGGATCGGCAAATGCATCAAAGCTTTTGAACAATCCTTGTGTCAATGCATCTTTCAAACCAGTTGCCATTTCAAATTCAGAAGGCACCAATATGGAAGCAACCTGTTTCAGCGTATCGCAGGATACGAGTAGGATCAGAAAGCTATAGGTAAGAATTAATATTTTTTTCATATAAAAACTATCTTTATTGAAGTTAAATCAAATTATGAAAGTATTCAATCTCATCTTTTGCTTCATCTTTATCTTTTTTGCCGCTTTGCAGTACAATGATCCGGATCCATACGTGTGGATACCTATTTATATGTATACATCTATTCTTTGCTGGCTGGCATTCAGAAATAAATTTTATCCGAAAGCATATTTAATTGGTATCATAATTTATGCCGTTTATGCTATTGGTTTGTTCTTTTGGAACAATGGAGTGCTGGAATGGGCAGCTAAACACAATGCAGAAGATATCGCTGCCACAATGAAAGCAGAAAAACCATGGATAGAAGAAACAAGAGAGTTCTTTGGATTGGTGATTCTAATAGTTGTGTTAACGATAAATTATTTCTATGCGAAAAGAAAAGCTCACAGATGAACGGATTAGCGCAGACAAATTTCTGTGTGCATCAGTGAAATCTGTGAGAGAATAAAATCATTCCTTGTAATCAATTCGGGATAAGCCGGAATCTTTATTCTTACTAAACCAACCGAGACCGTATTCTAGTATATAAAGATGCCCATCGGGTCCAAGTTCCATATCAACTGGTGCGGCAAATTTTATTCCTTCCATAAATGGTTCCATCTTATAAAAATCGCCATTGGGTTGTAATGAAATTGCCCTGATAATATTTCTCATCCATTCATAGATGAAAAGTTTTCCATTATAATAGTCAGGCAAACCATTTTTGCCGGGATAGAGATCTGAATAATAAACGGGACCGGCCATTGCAGTTCTTCCGCCATCACCCATCTGTGGAAAGTCTTGTGATTTACCATAGGGATACCAAATAAATGGCGGGGAAACCGCAGGCAATTCTTTTATACCAGTATTATTTTTTGAATCATTGATCGGTTTTGCAGGATCGAATGCTGGACCACTCCTGCCTGTGTAATAATCATACGAATGATAAGGATAATTTTTACCAATAAACAAAGGCCAGCCAAAGTAGCCAGCTTTTCTTGCCTGGTTCACTTCATCATATCCTTTAGAGCCTCTTGTGGCTAAACTGTCTTTATCTGAATCAGGCCCAACATCGCCCCAGTATACATAACTATTTTTTGGATCAACTGATAAGCGATACGCATTTCTTGTTCCCATTGCATAGATCTCCGGTCTTGTTTGCGGTTGACCTTTTGCAAAAAGATTTCCATCGGGGATACTGTAAGTGCCATCATCATTTACCTTAATACGAATGACTTTTCCACGCAGGTCATTGCTATTCGATGCACTTCTTCTTGCATCATATTGTTCAAAACCCTTCCTGTTATCTAGTGGAGCAAAACCATGATTGGCTATTGGTTGATTAGGCACATCGAAAGGAGTAGAGTTATCTCCTGTTGAAAGATACAATAAGCCATCGCCGCCAAAGGCTATAGAGCCGCCGGTATGACAACAAATTTCTCTTTGAGAATAAAACTGCAAAACTATTTTTTCTGATGACATATCGATCTTATCATCTTTTAAGGTAAATCTTGATAAACGATTAACGGATGTATCGATAGGCGAATAAAAAATATACACCCAATTGTTCTTTGCAAAATTTGGATCCTTGGATATGCCTAACAGCCCTTCTTCTGCATTTACATTCGTATCAATTTTTGTTTTCCAGTAAACATCGAGTTTCCCAGCTGACTGAAGTTTTTTAGTATCATTTTTATAAATAGCGATATCTCCTCTGCGCTGAACAATCAATACATCAAGATTGGGAAGGATTGTCATTTCTGTTGGCTCAAAGAATTCTCCAACTGAAAGCTGAGTTTTTGTAAAAGATTTTGGGTCCGGTGGAAATTGAGTTTTTACTTTTGAATAATCTTTTTTGTTTTCTCCAATTGCGTATTGAATACCGCCAAGAATATGCTTCAGATAATTTGGATCAACATATGATTCTTCAGTATGTCCAAACTCGGTATAGAAAGCACGGCCGCCATCATACTCGTGATACCAAGCCATTGGATGCTCGTCACCCATCTTTCCTCCGTCATAGCTTTTTTCATCGATCCTCGCTAATACATGAACATCTTTATTAAGATTTTTGAAATTATACCATTCGTCAAATCTTTCCCATGTATCGGACAGGTGTTTGGTTGATGGATGATTTTTATCTACAACAATGATTTTTGCATTTTGTGGTTTCGGGTGACTGTCAAAATTTGCACCGACAAGTCTTGCATACCATATCCAGTCGTATTCAGTATCAGTAGCTGAATGAATGCCTGCAAATCCACCACCGGCTTGTATAAATCTTTCAAAAGCTGCTTCCTGGCTTGTATTAAGAACGTTGCCGGTTGTATTTAAAAAAACTACGGCTGCATATTTTTTCAGATTATCTTCCGTAAAAACGCTGGGATCTTCTGTGGTATCAACATCAAAGTCATTCGCTTTCCCTAATTTTTGAATTGCAATTTTGCCGTTAGGAATTGAACTATGTCGAAACCCGGCTGTCTTTGCAAATACTAAAATTCTTTTGCCACTTTTGGAGCCATTTGATTCATCCCTACAAGCAGAAAACAGAACACAGCTGAGCAAGCTGAAGAATACAAATTGTTTTTTCATTTTACAGACATTAATTTGAAAGGGGAACTAAATATAAATGCAAAAAATGAAATGAAACAAAACGAATTAATTTAATTGAGGATCGATCGGGAAATTAATCATCATTTCATAATCGCCGCCAAGTTGCTTGAGGGAATCTTTCCAGATCTCATCATGCTTTTTATGAAATACAAGTTTTCTTATTGCTTTTACAGTAAGCCATGATTTACCGGTCAATTCTTCATTAAGCTGGCCTTCACCCCAACCGGAATAACCAATAAAGAACCTTATCTTATTCGCATCAATTTCATTTTTTTTGATCATTTGCATTACCATATCAAAATCACCACCCCAATGCACACCTTTTATTACTTCCACTGAACCGGGAATTTCTGCCGGGTATTGATGGAGAAAATGAAGTGTATCTGTTTGTACAGGGCCACCATAATAAACGGGTAATTTATAGCCTTCTAATTCGGGAACGATTTCATCAATTGTATTTTCATATTTGCGATTAAGCACAAAACCAAAGCTCCCCTGTTGCTGGTGTTCACACAGAAAAACCACCGTTCTCATAAAATTCGGGTCTTTAAGGAATGGATCTGAGATAAGCAATATGCCTGCCGCTGGTTCAATCATATACCTAATTTAAGATGAATTTTTATTTTTATAAAAGTTATCTTACTATCGGTATAAACCTCTGTTAAAATAACCTTCCGTGAAAAAAGTGAGATAGCAAAAGAATGTTTGAGGTATTATCTTTGCCCAGCTGCTTAAAACTGCCATCTTGTAAACGTGAAAAAGACTTTTCCAATAATTATTGCCTTAATTCTTGTGTCGCTAATTGGCATCATTTTGATCCAAATATCGTGGATCAAAAATATGATCGTAGTGGAGGAAAAGCAGTTTAGTGAAAAAATAATTGCGGCAACGAGGATGGTAGGCGACGAATTATCAGAGTACAAAGGAAATATGCTTTCACAAGGAAGTACCTTATATCCATGGAAACAGGATCAGCCATCGCTGGAAATGATCCGGCCTTCTACAGTGGCCAGTCGGTTTACCGCTGCGCAGTTAAGTGATAAAATCAGGAGAGCATTTGTTCTTAACGGGCTGGCAAAGATCCATTTTGAATTTACGTTAGCGACCACCAACCCATTTGGGGAGGTGACGTATTTCGAACGGCAATCGGGAGAGTTTGGAAAATTCTATGAGGACAGTGCGAATAACCTTCAGTTTACATACCCTATCGAGCCAATGAGTGGAAGCATTGCAGAAAATCTTTCACCAAGAGAAATATTATGGGTAATCGTTCCAAACAGCAGCGGAGTTGTATTAAAAGAGTTACGTTGGAGAATTTTTATTGCCGGTATATTTACATTGATCATATTTGCGGCTTTTTATCTTACTGTAAATACCATGTTACGGCAAAAAAAACTTAGCGAAATAAAAAATGATTTCATCAATAACATGACGCATGAATTTAAAACTCCGCTGGCGACTATTTCATTGGCGGTTGATGCAATGAAAAATGATAAAGTAATTGGAGATAAAGAGAAGTTGAATTATTTCAGCAGTATCATCAAAGAAGAAAATCAACGGATGAACCGGCAGGTGGAAACGATATTAAAAGCAGCATTGCTTGAAAAGCAGGAAGTGAACCTGATGCTGAAACCAACTCATGTTCACGACGTGATAAAAGATATCGCTGATAATTTTACCCTACAATTGAATGATAAAAATGGAAAAGTGGAAATGGACCTGGAAGCAACCAATGACCTGATTGAGGCAGATGAAGTTCACTTTCCGAATTTGATAAATAATCTGATCGATAATTCAGTGAAGTATGCAAAGGATAATGTGCCGCCGGAGATCAAGATCAGCACCGCTGCTAATGGAAAAAATATGACCATCAGACTTGAAGACAATGGCATTGGCATGGCCAAAGAAACTGTAAAGAGAATTTTTGAGAAATTTTACCGGGCCCATACCGGCAATGTCCATAATGTAAAAGGATTTGGTCTTGGACTTAGTTATGTAAAAACAATGGTAGATGCGCACGGTGGACATATCAAAGTAGACAGCATGCCGGGTAAAGGAAGCACCTTCACTTTAGAACTTCCATTAAAAAAGAATTAGGAATTTCTCCATAATAAACTCCCGTCTCCATAACTCAGGAAACGAAAATTATTCGCTAACGCATAGTCATAAACTTTTCTCCAATCATTGCCAATAAATGCTGCTACCAGCAATAATAAAGTAGATTGTGGTTGATGAAAATTTGTGATCAACCCATTTACAATTTTAAATGGATAACCAGGAGCAATAATGATCTGTGTTTTGGCAGTTAAGGTAGTCAAGCCTTTTTCAGTCATCCATTTTATCAGGTTTTCTAGTGCTTCTTTTGTTGAGATCATTTTTTCTTTGTGATCATAAACTTCCCATTGTGTAATTTCCATGGACAGTTGACTGTTGACTGTCGACTGCTTTGCTCCCAGCCAATATAAACTTTCCAATGTTCGTAAAGAAGTAGTGCCAACTGCAATAATATTTTTATCAAGATGATCAAGTAGATTTTGAATTGTTGATTTTGAAACCGTAAAATATTCTGCATGCATTTCATGATCCTTCATTACTTCGGTTTTCACTGGTTTAAATGTGCCGGCGCCAACATGTAGCGTTACAAAATCTTTATCAATATTTTTTTCCTTTAATTTTTTAAAAACTGTCTCAGTAAAATGCAAACCAGCAGTCGGAGCAGCAACAGACCCTTCGTAATTAGCATAAACAGTTTGATATCTTTCTGCATCACTACTTTCTGCTTCTCTTTTTATATATGGTGGGAGAGGAATAGCTCCGAATAAATGAAGCACTTCAGCAAAACTTAATAAGGAATCATTCCAGGATAACTCGACTATAAAGCTATCAACTTCTTTTTCAACATACCGGGCATTTAAAACAAGTTCTTTAGAATTATAGATGATTTTCTTTTCCAGGATTTGCCCAGGTTTCCATTTTGATGCGCCGCCGATCAGGCAATGCCATTGCACTTTTTCGTGCTGCATCATTGCTATTGTTATGTCGGGGTATTGTTCTTGCGGTTCTAAACAAAAAATTTCTATTACACCACCTGTAGATTTTTGAAACAATATTCTTGCCTCTACAACTTTTGTATCATTAAAAATAAGTAAAGAATTTGAAGGAATCTGATCAGCAATATTTCTATAAATGTCTTCAATAACATTTCCTTCTTTATAAATGAGAAGTTTCGAAGCATCACGTTCGGTCAATGGATATTTAGCAATCCTTTCTTCAGGAAGTAAATAGGTAAAATCTTTTATCGAAAGAGTTCTTGGGTCTGTCATAACACAACCAACTGTTGTATTTAATGAACTGCGAAGTTATTTACGTTTTGCTACTGGCACAACTAATTTCAATCCACTCCATATATCACTCACCGCACAAACCTTTACATCTACCAAATCATTTCTTAATGCATAATTTCTAATTACATCTTCAGTAATATCAGTTGGAATTTTTGCAGCTTTTTTATACCACGAAACCCAAATGGTGATATTTGGATTTTGTTTGCAGAAACTTTTTAATTTTTTCATCTCTGTTTCAAATTCCTTAACACTCTTTACAAACAAATGAACAAGATCCGGTGTTTCATTTTTCTTAATTGATTGATCATTGATATCTGCTTCCAATAATTTGTAATAATCATCCGGCTTATTAATCATCAAAACTTTCATCTCAGGTTTTATCCCGAGTTTATTTATTAAAGCAGTGCCTGAATATCCTGTTGTTGCCATTGAATAAAGTTAATTGCTTTGATTTTTTTCAAACTTTATGTGCTGATTCAACACTGTCCACAGCTTTTCCACCGCAATCCACAGCCTACTCACAGGAGTTTTCCTAAAAAGATTTCATATAACTAACCAAACCCTTTGCTGGACTTGGTTTCAGTCAATTAAATTCTGGGGAAAAAATAAAATCCTGAAAATTTGGTAGTTAAGTGGGAAAATGTGTTATTTTGTGTCAATTATTTTAAAATTGTTGCAATCTACTGATAATGACAGGCTTTCTCGGGGAATTCGAAGCGACG
>DASTZB010000353.1:0-2000 GCA_035764525.1 Chitinophagaceae bacterium
CCAAAAAATTTTTACTTATGCCATAATATGAATTGAGATCGATGTATAATTGTTTTGCAATCGTTCCTTTGTATCCAACCTCCCATGTGTATATTTCTTCAGGCTTTAATGGGATAGTTGATACAATAGATTCATCGCTAAGTTTTAATCCGTTTGGTATATATTTTATGCCCGGGCCATTCCCGAAAGTGATCCCGTTTAAGTTGGCATATTGAAAAAAAATACTTGGTGCTGCATAAGCTTTTGCCCAGGTTAATCTGAAATTATTTTCTTTGAAAGTTTTTGTGAATGCAACCTTGGGTGAAAAAAGATTTCCAAAATTACTATGGTTATCAAACCTGGCGGCACCTATGAATCGAATGTCCCATGGCAATTTTTTTTCCAGTTGTACCACTCCTCCCCATTGTGTAACATATATCCGCTTACTTAAATCCACCAAAGAAGTTCCAAAAGAATTTGGCTTCTCCTTCTGATAGCTTAATCCTGCAACTAAATACAGCCCGACCCTCCGAAAAAAATAATTGTATTGCGCCTCCGCATTTAATCGTTGATTTTTTTCGTAGAACATATTCTTCCGCAGTGCTGAATCCTCGGCAATTTCAGGCAGTAAAGCACGGGGACCGCGGGATAAGTTCCAAAAATCCCTGGTAAATGGATATATAGCGTAAGATGTACCCATCTTTCCCCATGTATTATAAATGGTCGCAAAAAAATTCGGGTGAACATATCTGGCTTGTAAAAACCCAGGGCTAATTCCCCTGGCCTGGTTGCGTCCCGCATTAGTTACTCCTAATGAATTATTGTGACTGCTCCCACCAGAGATGATGATATCGGTTTTGGGTGTTATGCTATAATAAAGATGTGCTTCGCCACGAATACGGCGAAAATTAAAATCAACGTTATGCTCCGCTGTTGAACTATCGTATCCCGGTATTTTGGTCACATAAACAGTATCATAAAAAATAAAATCTTTTCCAGCTACATATTCACCAGTTAGTTTATAGGCCCATTTACTATTGATTTTTGCAGCATGTCGAAACCGACTACTGAACTGGTAATGGTTGCCAGCACTGATCGCCACTGTTGTACCCTGGTATTTCCGGGGATCTTTAGTAATGGTGTTAAGAACCGCGTTGTGGGCATTTGGCCCGTATAAAGCAGACTGAGGTCCCAAAACGATCTCAGTTCGCTCCACATCTATTTTATTCATTGTAGAATAATTATACATCGGTAGGTTAGTACTCACCGTTGTCATTGTATTGCGACTGTCTATTATTTGTAAAACTTTATTATTGCCTGCCTTGTTAAAACCTCTTGCATTCAGTGCCACATAATCAATACCGCTACGTACAAATTCAACACCCTGCAGATTAGACGCCAGCTCAAGAACATTAGAACCTGCAAATTCATCCAATTCCTTTTTGCCAATAACCTGAATAGATGCTGGTGCATTCACTATCTTTTCAGAGCGTTTTGATGCGGATATAACTATATCATCGCCGGTTTTATAAGCGGGAGTCAGAGCAGCATCAACATTTGTTGTAGCATCATCCCCAACTGCTACCGGCAATTCAAGCGTTTCGTATCCCACATAAGATATGATCAAAACGATTTTATCTTCTTTCAGATTTGAAAATTTAAAAAAGCCATCATTGTTGGTGGTAGCAGAGACCAGGGTTCCTTTAACTGTTACCGTTGCACCAGGTAATGGCTTACCGGTTTCTTTATCAGTTGCACTGCCGCTTACAGAATTTGTTTTTTGTGAAAAAACTCCCGTATGAAAAGCATTCAGTACTACTATCAATACAAGCTTTCTCATTGTCAGTTAGGTGTTAATTTCAAAAACCAATCAGGCGCCTTGCAATTTCAAAAAATTGTTGAGATAAAATTTGCCAATTGGCAATTCAGTCTTGACGATTTCAACAGTTTCATGAGTGAAGGAATTTATTTTTTTAATTGAAACGATATAGGAACGATGAATGCGGATAAACTCACTGTCT
>DASTZB010000354.1:0-15760 GCA_035764525.1 Chitinophagaceae bacterium
CTTTCACGACTTTCATGATACCACCTTTGGTGAAAACAATAATATCATCAAGATTACTACACTCAACAACAAACTCATCTTTTCGCAAGCTTGTACCAATAAACCCTTCTTCACGATTCATGTATAGTCGTGTATTGGCAATGGCTACCTGTTTCGCTTCGATCACCTCGATCGTTTTGATCTCTGTTTTTCTTTCCCGATCCTTTCCGTATTTCTTTAAGAGATTTTCAAAATAGGCGACTGCATAATCAACAAGATTGGCAATATCATGTTTCACCTGTTTTATATCCGCTTCTAATCCTTTTATTTGCTCATTCAGTTCATCAATGTCAAGCTTATAAATCCTTCTTACCGGTTTTTCTGTAAGCTTAACGATATCCTCTTTTGTAATTGCTCTTTTTAATTGTTTTTTAAATGGCTTAAATGCTTCATCAATTGCTTCAAGAACTTTATCCCATGTAGCATGTTTTTTCTCCAGCTCTTTATATATCTTTTCTTCAAAGAATATTTTTTCCAAAGAAGTATAATGCCACTTCGCCTGCAGCTCGGCCAATTTTATTTTTAGTTCCTGCTCAAGAAGATCCTTTGTCTTATCAGTAGAAAGTTTAAGCAGATCATTTACCGCAAGGAATTGGGGCTTCTGATCAACGATCACGCAAGCATTGGGAGAGATCGAAATCTCACAGTCGGTGAATTTATATAATGCATCAATCGTGATATCGGGTGAAATGCCTGATGCGAGGTCAACCTGTATCTCTACATCAGCGGCGGTATTATCCGTTACTTTTTTGATCTTGATCTTTCCCTGGTCATTGGCCTTTACAATTGAATCCATTATTTGCGTTGTGGTAACCCCGTAAGGAACACTTTTGATCACCACTGTTTTTTTATCCAATTCTTCAATATGTGCTCTGACCTTTACTTTTCCACCACGTTTTCCCTGGTTGTATTCATCCACATCAATTTGACCGCCGGTTTGAAAATCCGGATAGAGTTCAAATCTTTTTCCACGTAAATATTTTATGGAAGCATCGATCAGCTCACAGAAATTATGAGGAAGGATCTTTGTAGCAAGACCAACGGCGATTCCATCCGCACCTTGCGCCAACAACAAAGGGAACTTCATTGGCAATGTAACCGGCTCATTCTTTCTTCCATCATAACTCAGCTGCCATTCAGTTGTCTTTGCATTAAACGCAACTTCCAACGCAAATTTGCTTAAGCGACCTTCGATATATCTTGGTGCCGCGGCATCATCGCCTGTCCTGACATCGCCCCAGTTGCCCTGTGTTTCTATCAACAGATCTTTTTGCCCAATATTCACCAATGCATCGCCAATACTTGCATCACCATGCGGGTGATATTGCATGGTTTGTCCAATGACATTTGCCACTTTGTTAAAACGTCCATCATCCATCTCTTTCATCGCATGAAGAATGCGACGTTGCACTGGTTTCAATCCATCTTCAATAGCCGGCACGGCCCTTTCGAGAATTACATAAGATGCATAATCAAGAAACCAGGTTCTGTACTGGCCGGGGAGACCCGCTTCGTTGTTTTGGATATTGGAAACTTTTGATTTTGCCATTCGAAATATTAAGTTGCAATTATTAGTTGATAATTATTGATTATTGAGAGTATCAGCTTCAACGTTCGCATTTTCTGATTGACTACCAGGCTTCCGAACATCAAATTCTTTCCATCCGCCATCTACATTACCCATTGTTTCGATCTTTCCCGCACTGATCAATTGTCTCATACGCCACATAATAAACACATCACCGGTTTTTATTTTCATGCGATGTAATGTATTTGATAACGCTCTGGTTGCTTTTTGCCAGTCAGCAGTAATATTTTTTAAGATCTCATTGTCGTAAAATGATTCTTCTTTAGCAACGATCTTTTTACCGCCTTCTAAAATTCTTACCGTTGCGTTTTCATCACTTAGCTTTTTCCATTCCTCAGGATCAACTTCAAATTCACTCAATGTAATTTGTCTTGCCAGTTTTTTTGCCTTCACTACTTCTTTTGGAAGAATATCATGAACAGACCATGGATAAAACAACTGTCCTTTCTCATTTATAAAAGGAAGATTGTTCAAATACAAGATCATCACTCTTCCCTGATAAGCTTTCAATTGAGGCATCAGCCAGTAATAGCCTGTTACATCATGCTGGTTTTGTCCCATCCAGATCCAGGCTTCTAAGGTTGCATCGGCACCTAATTTTTCTTTAATAGATTTTACGGTTTCCCTGTCATCAAAAGTGCCGATAACTTTTTCATAAGGAGAACCAGCTAACAATTCTCTCCACCAACTTATTCTTGCATCCCAACCTTCGTCTGTGTCAATACCTTTTAATGGGCCAACACCCCATTCGTCCTTGATTTCTATCACTTCGCCTTGGAGTGACTCATCCAATTTCATTGCCTCATTCAGCAGGTTCACATCTGCATGTTGAAAAACTATATGTAACATCACTTCTTAATTTTAACTGCCAGGAATAAATAATTGTTTGCTGCACCAATCACTTCATAGTTCATATAAAAACTCTCGGTAAATATTTTAAATGCCATGAATTCGTGTTTCGGCACCGCAAATTCGTCAAATAAAAGAATATCGCCATCATTGAAATAACGATATAGCTGCGATAAAGAAAATAAAGTGGCGCTGAACAGATCCGCATCAAGATGAATTAATTTCTTTCTCTCACTTTTATACTGCTCAAGAAATGGAACCAGTGTATCCTGGAAAAGGCCTTTATAAAAGCTTGCTCTCGGATCATTGATATTTAAAGATTCCAAAGCAACAGCCATCGAACCTTTCCCAAATGGACCAAATGCTTCTGGCAATCCTTCAAATGTATCAAAGCCATAAAATTTTGAACCAGGATTTTTGTTATGTGCAAGCCACCATTTAAAAGAGTGACCGCCGCAAACACCAAATTCAAAATAATCAATTGATGAAGTGTCTAATTTTTCTGCTTTGCTTACTTCTTCATATAAATTATATCTTCTGCTATAATCCCATTTGCCCTGGTACCAATCATTATAACCATTCACTTTTGTTTTGCTTCGCCATTTGCTCAGCTTGCTCATATGATAAGCATTCTGAAAAAAACCTGTGAATGGCTCAAAGATCCCATGAAGCTTCCACCTCATGAAAAGTGATTTGGATTTTCGTATGATATCGAGCTTAGTCAAGGGCAATTAACAATTAAAAATTAATAATTAAGAATTTTCTCCTTTTGAAGAATTCAATATCGCTGTGAGAATTGCAATAATCTCGTCACAATCTTTCAAAAAAGAATCAGCTAGTTTTTTTTCCAAAATATTTCCTTCTCTTAACAAGCGCAACCAATATCTAGTCTCTCTTGCCTCTTTATAAGCGATTTGAAGTTTGTTAATGAAATCTTTTCTAGAAGAGCCACCAACGGCCTCTTCAACGTTTGCTCCAATTGAAGTCCCACTATCTAAAATTTGAGAGCACAACCCGCCATCAACTTTTTTCTTTTTTAAATGAATATATAATTTCAAAATCCTCAACCCGAATTTGAAGCTCTTATCCAGAATAACATTTCCCTCTTTCAAGAATTATTAATTTTTAATTCTTAACTTTTAATTTGCTACTTCCTCCACTTTATCCAATTCAATTTTCAAATTCTCAATAATAAATTCCTGTCTTTCCGGGGTGTTCTTGCCCATATAATATTCCAGCAGCTGCTGAATATGATCGCCATGCTCCAACCGCATCAGTTGTTTGCGCATGTCAGCGCCGATGAACAATGAAAATTCATCAGGACTGATCTCACCCAAACCCTTAAATCTTGTGATCTCCGGTTTGCCAATAAGTTTTTTCACGGCTGCCTGTTTTTCTTCCTCACTGTAACAATAAATAGTTTCCTGTTTATTTCTTACCCTGAAAAGCGGCGTTTCCAACACATACACTTTTTCATGTTTTACCAGGTCAGGAAAAAATTGAAGGAAGAAAGTCATTAACAGCAAACGAATATGCATACCATCCACATCAGCATCAGTTGCGATCACTACATTATTATAACGCAGACCTTCCAATCCTTCTTCAATATTCAAAGCATGCTGCAACAGATTGAACTCTTCATTCTCGTACACCACTTTTTTTGTGAGGCCAAAACAGTTCAACGGCTTACCACGCAGACTGAATACCGCTTGCGTCTCTACATTTCTTGATTTTGTAATGGAACCACTGGCACTGTCACCTTCGGTAATAAAGACGGTTGACTCATTGAGCTTTGCAACAAATTCTTCTCTTCCCTTATTTGGCGGCTCATCATTTAAATGATAACGACAATCACGCAACTTGCGATTATGAAGATTTGCTTTTTTCGCTCTTTCATTGGCCAGCTTTTTAATCCCGGAAAGTTCTTTTCTTTCTCTTTCACTTTGTTCAATACGTTTTTTTAGTTCTTCTGCAGTTGTTGGATTCTTATGTAAAAAATTATCCAGGTCCTTTGCAAAAAAATCGCCGATAAAATTCCGCATGCTTGGGCCACCTTCGGCAACATTCACTGAACCAAGTTTAGTTTTTGTCTGGCTTTCAAAGACGGGCTCAACCACACGAACTGAAATGGCGGCAACAATTCCCGTTCTTATATCAGCAGCATCATAATCCTTTTTATAAAAATCACGAATGGTTTTTACGTAAGCCTCACGAAATGCCTGCTGGTGTGTCCCACCCTGCGTTGTATGCTGGCCATTTACAAAACTGTAAATGTCTTCCCCATATTCATTAGTATGAGAAAGTGCTACTTCAATGTCATCTCCTTTTAAGTGAATGATCGGGTAACGAATTTCATCTTCATTGGTTTTACGTTGCAGGAGATCAAGCAAACCATTTTTGCTAACAAAACTTTTTCCATTAAAAATAATTTTCAACCCTGCATTCAGAAAGCAATAATTCCAGATCTGGTTCTCTAAAAACTCCGGATGAAACTTAAAATTCTTAAAAACGGTTTCGTCAGGAATAAATGTTACGATCGTTCCATTTTCTTCAGTTGTCTTTGCTTCTTTATATTCCTTTATCAAAAAACCCTTTTCAAACTCCGCCGTTTTTTCTTTTCCGTCGCGAACAGCTTTTACTTTAAAATAACCACTCAGCGCATTCACGGCTTTTGTCCCAACGCCGTTCAATCCGACCGATTTTTGAAAAACTTTGCTGTCATATTTAGCACCTGTGTTTATTTTACTTACCACATCCACCACTTTACCAAGCGGAATGCCGCGGCCATAATCACGGATCGTCACTTGTTTGCCTTCAATGGTTATCTCCACCGTTTTTCCATAACCCATTGTGTATTCATCAATGCAGTTATCGATCACCTCTTTTACCAGCACATAAATACCATCATCCGGCGATGATCCATCACCGAGCTTACCAATATACATACCCGGTCGCAGGCGGATATGTTCTTTCCAGTCGAGGGATTTGATGCTCTCTTCGTTGTAATCGAAAAGATTGGTTGTGTCTTTTAGTTTTTCCTTTGCCATTTACACGGTACGATTTAGTTTTTCTTTTGGTTATCAGCTTTTATAATCCTGTTCAACGTCCCTTGTGTCACTCACTTGTACTTCCGGTTCGCTATTCAGCTATTTGTCTCACCTTCCTTTAATCAACTATTATTCAGCTACCATTTCAACTTAAGTTCTTTTCTGTTCATTTTAAAAAACAAATTGGTTGGCGTTGTGTGTTGATGGCCTTCTCCTTCAGGAGAAAATCGGGATGAGGCCGGGCAAATATAACAAAACACAATCTGTCGCCAATTCTTCTAGTTTTAACGGGTGTGGAAAATGAATCTTTTGTCCATTCCCCTATTCTATCCTAAATTAACTCCTCCCAAATCTAATTGCAATGAAAATCATTAAAATTCTCTTTCACCGCCCGGCTGCTCTCATCGCAGTTGGCTTTGCCTGTATATTGATTTTGTCTTTCGACTATGAAAGGTCTAACGTCTCAAGCCCAAAATATTTTTTTGGAGATACGACTAAAAAAGATTCGGCAAAGTATGCCGCCTTTAAAGACTTACCGTTAAAGCCAACACGCAAATTCAGTTATACTGCCAGCGAGGGAACCTGGATGTCGGTTGATGTAAGTCCTGATGGCAAGAACATCGTCTTTGACCTGATGGGAGATATCTACACGATGCCCTCAACCGGCGGTAAAGCAACAGCAATAACAACAGGTATTGCTTTCGACACACATCCTCGTTTTAGTCCTGATGGTAAAAAAATCCTTTTCACTTCTGATCGCAGTGGTTCTGAAAATCTCTGGTGGATAGATACAGAAAAGAAAGATACATTCCAGGTAACAAAAGAAAAAGAACAAAACTTTCCCGATGCAGCATGGACGCCAGACGGTGACTACATTGTTTTTTCGAAAGGGAAACTGAATGTACAATTATATATGGTGCATAAAAATGGCGGAGGAGGAATTCAACTGATAGATGCGCCACCTGCATTAAAAACAATCGACCCGGCTGTGAGTTCCGATGGAAGATATATTTATTTCTCCCGACGAAATGGCCCATGGAATTATAATGCGCCGATGCCTCAATATGAGATTGGGGTTTATGACCGTGAGAAAGGAAAACAAAATACGATCACATCAAGATACGGCTCTGCATTCACACCAGTTCTATCACCTGATGGAAAATGGTTAGTTTATGGCAGTCGTTATGAAGATAAGACAGGGCTTGTTTTAAGAAACCTTGAAAGTGGTAATGAAAAATGGCTGGCTTATCCTGTGCAAAGAGATGACCAGGAATCGATCGCAACAATGGGTGTATTGCCGGGCATGGCATTTACGCCTGACAATAAAAACCTCGTTGCATCTTATGGCGGAAAAATTTATAGTATCCCAATAGATGGAACAGCAGCGACAGAGATCCCATTTAGTGCTGATATGCAACTTGAGTTAGGCCCAAGACTTGAATTCAAATATCCGGTCAGCGATTCATCTGCGGCATTGGCGAACCAGATACGTGATGCTGTTCCTTCACCAGATGGGAAGAAACTTGCGTTTACCGTATTGAATCGTTTATATGTAATGGATTATCCGAAAGGAACGCCGAAACGCTTAACTACAAATGAAATTACTGAAGCGCAACCAACATGGTCGCCTGATGGAAATACAATTGTATTCACTACATGGTCGCCTGATGGTGGTAGTCTTTATAGCATTACTCTTGCAGCAAAACCAACAATACAAAAGCTTACAAAAGATCCCGGGCTTTATCAAAATCCTGTTTTTAATAATACAGGTGACAGAATAGTTTTTGTTCGCAGTAAAACGGAGAGATATAAAGAATCAGTTGGCCCCGTTGCAGACGGAGCAGAAGATGAATTGTGCTGGATACCTTCTGCCGGCGGCAATATAACAGTAATCGATAAAGTACTTGGTCGTTACAATCCGCATTTTGTGAAAGGTGATAATCGTATTTACCTGACTAATGGTAATGGAAATCTTCTTTCTATACAATGGGATGGCAATGATGAAAAAGTATTAGCGAGAGTTACCGGGATCACTACTTATGGTATCAGTTATTATAAAGGGAAACCTGTTCCTGCAAAATGTATTCTTTCCGAAGAAGATGCGGAAGCAATGGAAATGAGCTTGCCTTCACCAGCCGGTCAAATTAATATGGCGCCAACCGGTAATCGTGCATTGGTACAAGTAAATAATGAGATCTATCTTGTTACTCTTCCCAAAACAGGTAAGATTACAAATATATCTGTTGCTGACGCCGCTTCATCTCAATTCCCGGCAAGAAAACTTACAGATATCGGTGGCGAGTTCCCGTCATGGGAAGCCGATGGTAAAAAGGTACACTGGAGTTTGGGGAGTACGCATTTTGTATATGATGTTGACAAAGCCCAGGCATTTGATGACAGCGTGAGATATGCCAAACGTGATGAAGAAAAAAGGATCGCTGATTCACTGAATAAAGTAAAATCAGATACAACTCAAAAATTAAAGACAGATACCCTGGCAAAAAAAGATTCATTATCTAAGAAAGAAACAAAAAAGGAAGAGCCAAAATTCAAAGCAGAAGAAACTGATGTAAAAGTTTATTATCAAAGAGATCTTCCACAAGGAGCTGTTTTATTCAAAGGGGCAAGAATAATAACCATGAAAGGAGATGAAGTAATTGAGAACGGTGACGTATTAGTTGAGAATAACAGGATAAAATCGGTTGGAGCAGGCGGAACAATTACAGCGCCGCCCAATACGAGGGTCATAGATGCCCAGGGAAAAACGATTATCCCCGGGTTTGTTGACGTGCATTCACATATGTGGCCACAATGGGGCATTGAGAAAAACCAGGTGTGGATCTATGCAGCCAACCTTGCTTATGGCGTTACTACCACAAGAGATCCTCAAACTGCAACAACTGATGTACTCACTTATGGGGACATGGTGGATGCTGGCAAAATGATAGGGCCGAGAATTTATTCGACAGGTCCGGGTGTTGGTTTCTGGGCATACAATATTAAAGATTCATCACAAGCAAATAGTATCTTAAAACAATACAGTAAATACTATCATACTAAATACATAAAAATGTACTTAGTAGGGAACCGTCAGCAACGTCAATGGATCATTATGGCTGCAAAGCAACAAGAGTTAATGCCGACAACAGAAGGTGGTCTTAATTATAAATTAAATATGACCAATCTTTTTGATGGGTACCCAGGTCATGAACATGCTATTCCTATTTACCCGATGTATAGTGATGTTTTCAAAACCATCAAAGATGCAGGTATGATCGTAACACCTACCCTTCTTGTTTCATATGGGGGGCCGTTTGCCGAAAATTATTACTTTGAAACAGAAAATCCATATCATGATCCAAAGATGCAATACTTCATGCCATATGAAGAATTAGCAGGAAAGACCCGCCGTGTTGGTGAATGGTTCATGCCGGAAGAACATGTTTTTCCAAAACACGCAAAAACAATGAAGTCATTAGTTGAAACCGGCGCTATGGTTGGTATCGGTAGCCATGGAGAATTCCAGGGATTAGGTTTTCACTGGGAAATGTGGGCCATGCAATCTGGTGGAATGAGAAATATCGATGTATTGAAAGTGGCAACTATACTTGGTGCCAGAGGCTTAGGATTGGATAAAGACGTTGGCAGTATTGAAACGGGCAAGCTGGCTGACCTCATCATACTTGATAAAAGCCCATTGGAGAATATCCGCAATTCCAACACAATAAAATATGTAATGAGGAACGGAAGATTGTATGATGCTAACACATGTGATGAAATCTATCCGCAACAACGTAAGCTGGATAAAAGCGAATGGAATTTTTCCAAGCCAACAAATAATACGGGAATAAAAGAATAGTATTTTTTAAGTAAAAAACTTAAACAGCCTGTGATAGCAATAGCAGGCTGTTTATATTTATAGTGGTAATTGATAAAGCAAATGTTAGCTTCTGAATACAAGACAACTCATCCTAAAACCCGCATGGCCTGGCGCAGATGGCTGGAAAAAAATCATTCCACTTCTCCTGGTGTTTGGTTGATCTATTATAAAAAAGAAAGTGGCAAAAGAAAATTTGATTATGCGGATGCAGTGGAAGAGGCATTATGTTTTGGATGGATCGATAGCTTGCCAAGAAAAATAGACAATGAAAGATCGGGGTTGAAATTTACTCCACGTAAACCAAAAAGCATTTGGAGCAAATTGAATAAGCAAAGAATTGAAAAGCTCATTGAACAGGGACTGATGACTCATGCAGGCATAAGCAAAATTGAGGAAGCTAAAAAAAATGGAAGCTGGGATACATTAAACAATTCCGATTTTCACGCAGAGAATAATTCTTTACCAAATGAACTAGAAAAGATCCTGAACAAAAAGAAAAAAGCATTAGAAAATTTCATGGCATTCCCTCCCGGATATCGCAAACGATTTCTTTTTTGGATCGACAGCGCAAAAACTCCCGAAACAAAAGCCGCAAGAATAAAACAAACTTTATTGATGGCTGCTGCCAACAAAAAACCCGGTCTGAAAGGATTCAAATTGTGAACAAATTCTTTTACCATTCATAAAAAAATAATTTACCCGGCACAAAAACTGTAGTAACTTCTCTTAACTAAATAAAAGGGTATGAAAAAAACAATCGTTGCCCTCATTCTGGCATCCGGTGTTACCGCAATTGCATTCGCGGCTTTGGATTCTTCTTCTGCATCAAATAAAAAGATGAAAACAGAAAAAAAAGCCGAAACAAAAAAGAAAAAAGAGTGCAAACACACTTGCATGTACAGTATCTGACACCGGCAAAAAGCCTTCTGTTTCGCAGGAGGCTTTTTAATATAATAGTTTTTATTTTTTGTTAACCAGATTTATATTTTTTTCAGAATTATTTGAAAGTTCTAAATCGTGTTTTAGACTTTTGGTCTTGATTGCGGTCAGGCTTTTCGAAATGGGTGGGTTGGACTATCTGGAAAAATCCTTGTTTTTCAGGTCTTTATTTTTTAATGCCTTCCCGTCCATTTCCCGCCGGGAATTAATTTTTTGTCAAAAAAAAATTTTACTCATTAAGGCTTGGTCATGTCAAAGCAAAACACCTAAATTTGACCTGCTGACCCTATTGAATAACTAACCCATCAGTTCAGTTTTACCCGTTAAATTCTAACTAACTACTACCCATTCCAGCTTGTTTATTGGAAAAGGAGAAAATTTATATTATTCAAAAAGCGGAGGAGCTATGTATACTTATGATTTGCTGGAAGCAGGTTGCTATTACCTGGTGAAAGAAAAAGAAGACTCAATGATCACATTGATCAAAGTAGCAATGGAATCAGATCATTGTTTATTTATTATGAAATTTGAAGACCCAACCGACACAGAATGGAAATTGAAAAAAGACCCGTTGTTCGACATCATTGAATGTTTAACGGATGCTGCTGTAAAAGAATGGGAGCTTTATTACAAGAGCAGCGAAGATGCCTACACTGAAGAAGATGATGATGATTAACACATCTCCGTCTAACCTATAGCGATATATTTTCAATATAATTTTAAGCAGGGACATTCTTCCCTGCTTTTATTTTGGCTTAACGCCATCTTACCGATTTGATACTTTATACAGGCTTTATCCATGCCTTTGAGTGGGCTTTGGGTGGCCTTTGAGTTGGCTTTGAGTGGGAGTAAGGATCAAGTTGTTTAGTCTGTCTTGTACTGAAAAAACGTTACAGCTGGGAGGTATAAATACTATTACAGCTTTACAGTGCTTCACAATAATACGGATTTGGCTTTACAGTAATTGTTTGGTTTCCATTTTTTAATTAATAATCCCTGCACTTAGTGAGCTTTTTCGGGTGTCAGATTTCCCCGACTCATATGAAGCCGGATTCAATTATAAGCTGCAAAGGAGATTTCAATTACAACTGTAATACCTACGCTCCATTCATAAAATTTCTATTGAGTGGTAATTGAAAAGAACTATTTTAGTTTATTACAATTACCACTCCTTTTATGAAAAAAAACATTTACCGCATTTTCTCCCTTCTTGCTATTTTTAGTTTCACTATTGCAGTATCTGCGCAAGATGATCTGCCAACTGATTATTTAAGCAAAGAATTTCATGCAAGCCGCCGTGATGCTTTGCGCAAACTAATGCCGGATAATTCAGTATTTATTGTAATGGCTTACCCGACCCGTACATTCAGTAATGATGTTGATTATTTCTATCATCAGAACCCTGACATGTATTATTTCACCGGATATAAAGAACCTCATTCAATGCTATTAATATTTAAAGACGAGCAAAAAGGAGCAACTGGTTCATTATATAAAGAAATAATTTTTGTACAAAAGAAAGATCCAAGAGCTGAACAATGGACCGGAAGAAGATTGGGAACAGAAGGCGCCAAAGAAAAACTTGGTTTTAGTGATGCATACAATGGCGAAGATTTTAAGAACGCTAAAATTGATTTCTCAAAATTTGATAAAATAATCTTCGACAGGTTTCCTGATGATGCAGGAACTGACAACCGTGATAATGCAGATCTTGCTGATCTTGTCGAACAGTTTAAAAAAATGGCCAACATACCAGCTGACGTATCTAAGGATAGCAAATATGATAACCGCCTTTTTCGTGAACTTACCGGCAAGCTTCGGGAAATAAAGACTCCAGAAGAAATGGATCTTATTCGTAAAGCAGTTGAGATCTCTTGTCGTGGTCAAAATGAAGTTATGAAGGCTGTACATCCGGGTATGAGTGAATTAGAGGTGCAGGGGTTACATGAATATGTGCATAAAAAATATGGAGCTGAAGAAGTTGGTTATGGCTCTATTGTCGGTGCGGGGGCAAATGGTTGCGTATTGCATTATATGGAAAACTCAAAAACAAAGATCGGCAATGACTTGCTGTTGATGGATGTTGGTGCCGAGTACCATGGATACACCGCCGATGTTACAAGAACTGTTCCCGTAAATGGAAAATTCTCTCAGGAACAGAAGCTTATTTATAATCTTGTTTATGAAGCACAGGAAGCCGCATTTAAAGTTTTAAAAGATGGGGCAAAATGGGACGATGCAACAATCGCAGCAAGAGATGTTATAGCAGAAGGGCTCGTCAAATTAGGCATCATAAAAGATAAAAGTGACGTGTGGACTTATTATCCACATGGCCTCTCTCATCATATTGGTTTGGATGTTCATGATCGCGGTTTTTCCCGAACGCTAAAGAAAGACATGGTTATAACTATTGAGCCAGGAATATACATTCCACCCAATAGCAATTGTGATAAAAAATGGTGGGGTATTGCAGTACGTATTGAAGATGATGCATTGATCACTGAGAAAGGTTACGAACTTCTTTCTGCATTTGCACCGCGCAAGGTCGAAGACATTGAAAAAATGATCGCTGAAAAAAGCGCCCTGGATAATTTTACTGTTCCTAAACTAAAATCTGCAGAGAAAAAAGCTTTCTGATTGCCAGGAAGAGACATTCCCTTCCTCATTGTTATTAATGCATCTGTTATAAGAAGCGTAAAGACTTTATTATCTTGTCTTAAATTAATTTCCATGAAGAATTATAGAAAAATATTTTTGTTTTTAATTTTCATACTACTTCTCGGATCTTCCAATAACATTTTTTCTCAAAGAAAAGCCCTGCCAAAAGTTGAGATATTAAATACAGGTGTCAAAACAAGCATTCGCGGATTGTCAGTTGTAAATAACAATGTAGTATGGGTAAGCGGAAGTAATGGAATGGTTGGAAAAAGTTTGAATGCAGGAAAAAACTGGAAGTGGATGACCGTAAAAGGATTTGAAAAAAATGACTTCAGGGATATTGAGGCTTTCGATGGCAATACAGCAATTATTATGGCCATTGCTGACCCTGCATATATTTTAAAGACAACTGATGGCGGGGGCACATGGAAAGTGGTTTATGAGAATAATACCAGGGGAATGTTTTTAGACGCTATGGATTTCAGGGATCCGAAGAATGGAACAGTGATCGGCGACCCTGTTGATGGAAGTTTCTTTATGGCACGAACATCCAATGCCGGAGAAACATGGATAGAATTATCTACGGAAAAAAGATTTGTTGCAGACAGCGGTGAAGCTTTTTTTGCATCAAGCGGCACCAATATTCGCATGCTATATAATGGATCCATAGTGATGGCAAGCGGTGGTAAAAATTCAAGACTGTTTTATAACAAAACGATCTTTGACGTACCGATGACAAAGGGAAAAGAAACAGCGGGTACAAATTCTATTGCAGTCTATGACAATTACACAAAAAATTCGGCAAACAAGCTGATCATAGTTGGTGGAGATTTCACGGCAGATTCATTGATCGATAAAAATTGTTTTTATTCTAACAACGGCGGCAAAACATGGGAGCGGCCAAAAAGCCCTCCACATGGTTATAGAAGTTGCGTTGAATTCTTAAATAAAGAAACGATCGTTACATGTGGACTGAATGGAGTTGATTATTCGTTTGATGGCGGTAGAAATTTTTATTCAATAAGCAAAGAAGGTTTTCATGTATGCAGGTATGCAAGAATTGGTAACACTGTTTACCTGGCTGGTGGCAATGGAAAAATCGGGAAACTAGTTTGGCAGGACTAAGATCAATTTAAATTATTCAGTATTTCCTGTACAGATACTCTCTTTTTATAATCAAATTCAAAATAGCGATAAACAATAGTTCCTTCTTTCTTACTAATGATATATACTGCAGGAACGGGTAAATAAATTTTTTCTTTTTGTCCATTAGCAGTCGCAAGATCAATATCGGCATTTTTATATCTTGAGACAGTTCTGTCATCCACTTCAAAAGCAACTGCATAGGCTTTCATAATCTTCATTTCTTTATCATAGATCAAAGGAAAACTTGCTTTTGTTTTTTCAATTGTTTTAGAAATGTATCCAGGTTTTTCAGGAGTAATGGCAATTAATCTTGCACCTTTATCTTTTATTAATTGTAATGAATCTTCAAGGGTCCTTATAAATTTAATGCAATAAGGGCTCCATTCTCCCCGATAAAAAACCAAAACGACAAGACTATCTTTCAACACATCTTTCAAACGTACTTCTTTTCCATATTGATCAATTGCTTTAAAGTCGGGAGCTTTAGAATTGATAAAAAGACCTTCCGGTTTTTCCTGTGCAAATAAAAATTGATATATAAATAAGGTGGAGATCAGAAAAAAAAGTTTCGTCATATTAAATATTAATAAACAAATTTAGAACTGATGTCATAACCACTATGATGAAAAAGCTTTATTAACAGAAAATTTTTCGTTGATTTTCTGGTTGATTCAAATCATTTTTTTCAAAATAAAATTCCCCGAAACCTGCAACTGTAAACGAATGTGGGGAAAGGAGTCCTCAAAAAGTTTGAAGAAAAAATTTGTCAAATTTATGTTCACAAAAAAATAATAAATAGTTGTTCGTACATTTACTATGCTGATTCCCATGTACTTATTCTAAAAAAAATTTAGTAAAACTTTTGGAGATTAACTACAATAAACTACCTTAGTCCACACTTTGCATCTTATTCCTGTCCAAATCCTCTCAATTACCATCAATTAGTCCCCCTTTTTTTGGAAGCTTTTTTTGTCCCCTACCCTCTCGAAAGAACATTTTTATAATGTCCGCTGAAAGGCTTATTGCTTTGACTAGTTCGACCAATTAAACTTAAAACAACACTAATTGTTTATGAAAACAACTCCTGGACAGCCTTCAAGTAAATGGAATTTACAGAGGTTATTCAACACGATCTGTACTATGCTTATTAGTACCGCACAAATTCGTTTGTTAAAAAGTAATGCCAGGATTTTTGTGGCGTTGCTTTTTTTTATGAGCGGATTTATGTTGACCTCTCAAAAATCGAATGCGCAATGTACTTCCTTCGGCATTGATTTTAAGCAGGGCGCAAACCGTGACAATTTTGGAACTTATACTACCGGTGAGATACACTGGATTAATTCCATTCTTCAACAGAGTAACTCCAGGTATATCGAAGGGATGTCCACCCTGCAGCGGGTTGTATTTAATAATCTTCCTGCCTGTAGCGGCTGTCATACCCTGAGAGTAAAACTGGAGGCACGAAAAGGAGACGTACATGCTTATGATTTTATCACTTCATGGGACAATGCTCTTAAGGCTGCAGCAGCAATAGCTCCGGGATTTGGTTTAATGCCGTCGAGCAGATCCGACCCCAAATTGCATGAGTGCGGACCTGCTATCGGCAGTTGTGCC
>DASTZB010000355.1:0-3862 GCA_035764525.1 Chitinophagaceae bacterium
TCACCTCTAGTAGCCGTAACGGCAAAAAACTAAAAACCGGCATCATAAAAAAACTCCAAAGAGTTAGCATCCATCTTAATTTTTATTTTCTGCAGCGTTAGTTGTGCATCGGTCACCCAAGGTAAGTGGCTGGCGTTTTCGCTGTCCCAAAGGCTACTGTCTATTCATTTCGTTTACCAATGTTTCTATCAATATTTTAGCATCCCGATGTTTTAATAGTGAAGCAGATTGTCCTGCCCAGTAAGATTTGAAGTCAGGATTTGAATTGGCAGTTGCTGGATATGCTTTTAATAAACCCATAAACTTACTTTGTAAAGGATATGGTGCAAATAACTCTTCGTAATTTTTTAATTCTTCTGTCAGTCTGTTTCTAATTCCTCTTGATAGTCGCCCGGTAAATACTTTTGTGAGTGTTGTGTATTTCGCATCTGATGTAAACAATTTGTCTTTATGGTCTTGTGAAGCATTGGACTGTGATGTTGCCAAAAAAGCAGTACCCATTTGTACAGCATCAGCACCTAATGCCAATGCAGCTTTTATTCCTCTTGAATCTGAAATGCCTCCAGCAGCTATTATGGGAATTTTCACGTTGTCCGCAACTTGTGGAATAAGTGAAAATGTTCCTGTCAAAGAATCTTCTGCCGACCTTAAAAATGAAACTCGATGTCCACCTGCCTCAAAACCCGTTGCAACTATTGCATCAACTCCTGCATTCTCCAGAGTGATAGCTTCGTCTAATGTTGTTGCAGCACCAACTGTTTTTATTTCAAGCCTTTTGCAATTTTCTAAAATGCTTGACGAAGGTATGCCACAAACAAAACTAAAGATTGCTGGTTTTGCTTCATAAATAGCTTCAATTTGTTCTTCAAATTTAGCACCCAGATTAGTTGGTCTTTCTGGTATTGGCAACCCTAATTCATTAAAATACGGCTTAAATAATTCTGTGAGTTTTTTGTAATTTTCTTCGCCAAAAGTTGCTAAACGGGTATCTCTGTCATTTACCCATAAGTTGATATTAAACGACTTGTTAGTAAATTTTCTTATTTCGTTACAGGTTTCAATAATTTCTTTTGAAGAAAATGGTTGAGCTCCAAACGAACCTAATCCACCTGCGTTTGAAACGGTGCTTGTAAGGTTTACAGATGATAGCCCACCACCAAATGGACCTTGAACTATTGGGTAATCTATTCCTAACAGTTCAGTAAATTTTGTTTTATTCCACATTGTTTTTTACTATTAAATGTTGATTGATTGGCAAAAGATGAAAGCGAAGTGCTTGAAACACCTGCTAAAACAATTGCTTTTACTGCACGTCGCCTTTTCATATTAGTTTGGGTTTATGCCTGCCCTACAAGTTTGAATTGCAACACAAAATCATCATAAATTAGTTTGTCGCCCAGGTTGTCAATAAATTTTCCAGAACCGTAACGAATATTGTACAATGTTCTATCAATTACCACTTCGCCAAGTGAATGCAAAGCGTCTGTAAATATTTCAATAGAAGATATAAAACTGATTGGGTGTGAAATGTCTTTGATAGTGAGATTGCCATCAATTTTAAATTTGTTGGTTTCGATCTTGCTTGAACCAGTTAAAGTTAGTTTAGCAGTTTTGAATTTATCAACCGAGAAAAAATCATCGTTTAATAAGTGTGCTAAAAAATCCTGGTTAGTCTTTTTGTCTTGAATGTCGGTAATCACAATTGAAGTCATATCTATTTGGATTTCTCCACCTAAAATTGTGTTGTCTGTAATTTCAATAAAGCCATTAGCGATATTGATGCTTCCTGTATGTAACCCTAAAACTTTTTTGCCAGTCCAGTTTACAGTACTACTTGCTTGTTGAATTTGAAATTTTGCCATTTTATTTTTTTTGTTTTTAATTTATGACACAAATTTCTATTGAATCCAAAGGAAGCAAAAGGACATACATCACAACTTTTTAGTGATGTACCTCACATTATTTTGAAGAAGAGTTAAGTCTGCTGAGTGTTTCCCTTGTAACACCTAAATAAGAAGCAATAAGTTTTTTGGGCACTTTTTGGAAAAGCTGTGGATATAATTGTAGTAATTGGTCGTATTTTTCTTTGGCGTTGTTGCTCAATAAAGAAAGTATTCGTTGTTGCAAGGCAACATTACGTTTATTGGTTTTCTTTCTAAAAAAGTGTTCTATTTTATGAATTTCTGCACAAAGTTTTTCCCTGTTCTGAAATGATAAGCAAAGTAATTCGCTTTCTTCAATACAGTCAATATTTATCGTTGCTTTTGATTGATTGTAGTACGCCTCATAGTCAGTAATCCACCAGTCTTGCATTCCAAAAGCCAGAATATGTTCTTTGCCATTTTTGTCTGTAAAGTATGATTTTAAGCAACCATCCAAAATAAAAAAATCGTTTGGCACATTTTCTCCCTCTTTAATTACAAATTGATGTTTTTTAAATTTCTTTGTCGTGAAGTGCGAAAAAATATAGTCAAACTCCGTGTCCGTTAGCAGAGTTATTTTTTCTATTTGTTGTCTTAAAATATCGCTCATTCACTCTTGATATTTGTTAGTATGTTGTTAGGTTGTAGTGTGATGATTACCCTGTCACAAACGTCAGGGCTTTCTGCTGTGCTGATATTCTGTGTTACTTCAGCCCGGAACTGTTGCTGACCAAAGATATACAGCTGATGGTATATTCCAAAGCTCGGTTATGTTCGTTCAGTTGGAACTGCAGCTGAGTAGCGATCTGTCGATCAGGATATGTTATGTCGCCAGCATGGCGGAAAGCCCCATGTTAGCCGCATTCATCGGTTCCATGCTTCTTCAAATTCATCTTTAGTTATTTGAAACTCTCCGAATTCAACCAAGTCCAATGGGACTTCCGAAAGACCTCCAAATTTGTCTTGTAAATGTTCTCGAGTGTATTTTAGTCTTTTAGAATTCGAATAGACTTCAAGTTGCCTAACAACTTCGCCGTTTTGGTTGGTTTCAAAATAATAAGTAGAAGTTCCCCAATCCTCAGTAAGTGGGTCACCTGTTGTTTCATTCCACGGCCTATTAAAGTATAAGTTCATTCGTGTTATTTCGATATTGATTTTAAGAAGGCGGTTATTTTCTCAACTGTGGCCCAGTTCTCAACACTGTCAAGAGTGATTCTATTAATGAGGCTTACATTCTTTTTCAAGTCTTTTTGAGTTGTAGTTTCCTTCATGATTTCGACAACTCTCTGTAGCGCTATGTCGTTTGCATACTCTTCAGTAGTCTCTAAAGAATGGGTAAACTCTTCCAATTTCTCTACAAAATTCATCGGGTGTAAATATTGCGGCTAACTCATAAATATACGCCACTGCTGGCATAAAAATAAATTGATAATCATTGAATATTTATGCCAGCGGTAATTTGATCAGGCTGGATTAAACAACTTCTCTTCAATAAATGGTTGATTCTTTACACGTATACCCGATGCTTTAAATATTGCATTGGCAACGGCGCCACCTGTAGGCGGTAAGGCCGGCTCGCCTAATCCTGTTGGGTCAATTCCATTATCAATAAAATGTGCTTCTACTTCAGGAATTTCTTTCATTCGTATCATTCTGTATTGATGAAAGTTTGTTTGTTCAGGAACGCCATCTTTAAAGCTTATTTTTCCAAACATTGCATGTCCATATCCATCAACTATGGCGCCCATTACCTGTTGTAATGCGCCACTTTTATTGATCACTTCGCCACAGTCTGACACAGCATATATTTTTTTAACAACCGGTGTCCCATCTTTCATTGCTACTTCGGCTACTTGTGCCACATAACTTGAATGGGAAAAATAAACACTAAAACCCTGCGATACATTTTTCTTTGTACCCCAACCAGATTTTTCAGCAGC
>DASTZB010000356.1:0-7750 GCA_035764525.1 Chitinophagaceae bacterium
GTTACATTCCTATCGATGCGATCTATACTCCGATCAAGAATGTAAAATACACGATCGAGAATACGCGTGTGGAGCAAAGAACTGACTTCGAAAAACTGATCATGGACGTTTCTACAGATGGTACCATCCATCCTGAAGAAGCTGTTAAACAGGCTTCAAGGATCCTGATCCAGCACCTGATGATCATTACCGACGAAAACATCACTTTCGATAACAAAGAAGAGAAGAAAGAAGACCTGGTGGATGAGCAAACATTGCAACTCCGCAAGATCCTGAAGACTCCTTTGGAAGATCTTGATCTTTCTGTTCGTGCTTTCAACTGTTTGAAGGCTGCAAAAATTAATTCTTTAAGTGAATTAGTTCAATACGAACAAGAAGACCTGATGAAGTTCCGCAACTTCGGACAAAAATCTCTTGCCGAAATTGAGCAAGTATTGAATGAAAGAGGTCTTCAGTTCGGAATGGATCTGGGTAAGTTGGGATTGGATAAGGATGATTTCTAATTAATATGCCGATGTGCCAATTTGCAAATGTGCAAATGGGACTCTGCAGTTTGAATTGTTTTGAAAGTAGGCTATAATTCCTGACACGGTATAGCCGAACTATTAATAATCATGATTTGAATGTGTTATTGGCAAATTGGCACATTAGCAAATCAGCAAATTAAACAGTCATGCGTCACGGAGACAAAATCAAAAATCTGAGCAGAACAAAATCCCACAGGGATGCGTTGCTTAGTAATCTTGCAGTTGCTTTGATCACTCACAAGAGGATCGTTACAACTGTTGCAAAGGCAAAAGCTTTACGTGTATACGTTGAGCCACTTATTACAAAAGGTAAAACAAACACTACTCATCAGCGTCGTGTTGTATTCAGTTATTTGCAGGATAAGGCTGCGATCACTGAATTGTTCAGCACTATTGCTGAGAAAATAGCTGGCCGTCCTGGTGGTTATACCCGTATTATTAAACTCGGTGCCCGTACTGGTGATAATGCTGAAATGGCATTGATCGAGCTGGTTGATTTTAATGATATCTACGGTAAGGGTAAAGGTGAAGTGAAAGAAGCAACGAAGAAAACACGTCGTAGCCGTAGTACAAAGAAAACTGCTGATAAGACAGAGGAAGCTACAACGGAAGGGAAAAGCGAAGAATAACAAGACATCTCTTCATACCGAAGGCTCTCCTCAAAAGGGAGAGCTTTTTTGTTGTTATCAACACAAAGAATTTGACTTAAATTTGAAATACTTGCTTGCCGCATTAAATAAAATCTAAAGGAACTGATCAAATGAGTAATATATCATCGGCAGCATTGGAAAGATTCAGGAATCTTATTGGCGTTAAATTTCAACTGTACAATAGTTTATTCACTTCATTGCCTTTTCATCGAATTGAAAAGACCGGGATCTTATTATCATTATTTCTCTCCGTTTGTGAAGATGGTTTTAAAAAGAAACAAAGTCCTAAACAGATCATTGAGGATTTTTTTAATAAGCATACTTCCTCATTAAAAGAAGAAGATCAGCTTGACCTGCTTTTTCGGTTTGTCCAATATGCAGAAAGACAGGTTGTATTATTTGATGCTTTAGAAGATGCTGCTTTTAAAGAAGTAAATGATATGAATGGAGTAGGTACGCTAAAGCATCTCGAGTCAGAAGTGGTACAGGAAAAATTAGAAAAGAAGCTTGCAGAAAAATTAAAGGACTTTAATGTATTGCTTGTATTAACGGCGCATCCGACACAATTTTATCCGGGTCCTGTTCTCGGCATTATCAATGATCTTTCAAAAGCGCTGGCTGAAAATAATGCAAGCCAGGTAGATGTTTTATTACAACAGTTGGGTAAAACGCCATTCTTTAAGCATCAGAAGCCAACACCTTACGATGAAGCAGTAAGCCTTATCTGGTATTTGGAAAATGTTTTTTATGCGGCTGCGGGCAGAATTGCTTCATTCTTTAAAAATCATTTTTCTGATTCATTGCCCAATAATCATTCTGTAATAAGAATGGGATTCTGGCCGGGAGGTGACAGGGACGGAAATCCATTTGTAAAAGCAGAAACAACTTTACAGGTCGCAGAGGCTTTAAGAGGTGGCATTATTAAATGTTATTATCTTGAAATAAGAAGATTGAAACGCAGGCTTACATTCCAGGGAGTGGATGTTTTACTGGCCGATCTTGAAAAGAAACTTTACAATAATCTTTTTGTACCCGGCCAAAAAACTGACATCACACAAAAAGAAATTTTAAAAACATTGGATGAGATCAGGGAAATTTTGATTTATAAGCACAATAGTTTATTTCTACATCTGGTAAATAACCTGAAAAATAAAGTACAAATTTTCGGACTACACTTTGCTTCGCTTGATATAAGACAGGAAGCTTCGGTACATGGCACTGTGATAGAGTCATTAATTGGGAAAGAGGGGGGCATTCCCGGAAACTATTCATCATTAAATGAAGAGGAAAAGATAAAAATACTTTCTAACCTGCAACCAATTGATCCATCCTTATTGACCGGGGATGAAATTCAAAAAGATACTATTGAATCCGTCCAGGTTGTAAAACAAATTCAAAAGTATAATGGGGTGCAGGGTTGCAATCGTTATATCATTAGCCAATGCAACAGTGCTTTGAATGCGATGGAAGTGTATGGATTGTTTTTATTGGGAGGATGGAAAAAAGAAGAATTGAATATTGATATTGTTCCATTATTTGAAACGATCGACGACCTGAAAGGTGCCGCCTCGATCATGAAGAAGTTGTATACTAATTCAGAATACCAGCAACACCTGAAGAGAAGAAATAATAACCAGGTGATCATGGTCGGTTTTAGTGATGGAACAAAAGATGGTGGTTATTTAATGGCGAACTGGAGTATCTATAAAGCAAAAGAAGAATTAACTGCTATTTCAAAAGAGTGTGGAATTGATGTTGTGTTCTTTGATGGTCGCGGCGGCCCGCCTGCACGAGGTGGAGGCAAAACACATAAGTTCTATGCATCTCTTGGAAAAAATATTTCGAGCAAAGAAATACAATTGACCATCCAGGGACAAACGGTCAGTTCAAATTTCGGAACGATCGATTCGGCACAATTCAACCTGGAGCAATTGATCCATGCAGGTATTTCTAATGATGTTTTTTCTGACGATGAAAAGACATTGGATGACACAGAACAGGATCTTATTCAGCAATTGGCTGATATAAGCTTTGATTCGTACAGTCAATTAAAAGATCATCCTGATTTTGTGGATTATTTAATTCATGCGAGTCCATTACGATTTTATAGCGATACAAATATTGGAAGCCGCCCTGCAAAACGTGGAGCATCATCTAGATTTTCATTTAAAAGCCTGCGTGCTATTCCTTTTGTTGGCGCATGGAGCCAGTTGAAACAAAATGTAACTGGCTATTTTGGTGTAGGCACAGCATTGCAAAAATTGGAACAACAGGGAAAGCTTCCCGCTATTAAAAAGCTTTACAACGAATCCTTATTTTTCAAAACACTGCTCGACAATTGTGAGATGGCAATGCATAAATCTTTTTTCCCATTGACGGCACATCTTGCAGATCATCCAAAGTTTGGGGAGATATGGCAAATAATATTCAAAGAGTATGAGCTAACCAAACAATACATACTCCGGTTGTCTGGCAAAACGGAATTGATGGATGATTATCCAATTGAACAGCAATCTATCCAAATGCGTGAGAGGATCGTACTGCCGCTTCTTACGATTCAACAGTATTCAATGATACGTGTAAGAGAAATGGAAGAGGCGATCATTAATGCACCTATAAAAAGTACTTACGAAAAATTAGTGATGCGTTGTTCGTTTGGGATCATCAATGCCGGCCGCAATTCAGCATGATGTGAAACGTGAAAAGTGAAACGTCAAACAGGAATCATTCATTTCACTTTTCACGAAATAAAAAAGCCCCTGTAGAAACAAGGGCCGGTAATGCTTATGTCTGCTAAAAAAGTTATCCAAAGGACTCCTTGGGAGAATAAATTAAAGGACCGCAACTGTGATTTACAGCAGCAAAGAATGAAAAACTATTCCATATATAACAAGCTAAAGTGAGGTAGGCAAATTTAACCGGAGAAAATGAATGCTCAATTTTACATTCGGCACTGATATGTATTAATACCAGGGATCAATAAAGTAACCCGGGATAAAATAAATGTTTCGGCAAGCAAACAAACCGAAATAATGGGAAAGAAAGGCCCTCCGTAGAAACGGACGGCCTCAACGATTGCTTGCCATATGAAAAGATAGTTGATGAATTTACCATAAGACGAAATTCAAATTTCTTTAATAGCGTAACAAGCAAACGATGTTATCTTTTTATTAGCCCCATCCTCTTCCTCCTTCCCCGAAGGGAAAGGAGCGGGTCTTCGGCACTACTCCAAACTTCAACTCTTCCACTTCATCAATAGAACAAATACAAACAAACTAAGAACTCTCCTTCCTGAGTTCCCCCTTTTGGGGGACAGGGGGCTAGAATGAATAAACTGCTGCCAGCAAAAAGTTTCCTGCTGATTTTTTTGCAGCCCCATCTTTATCGACAAAGACTGCCTGGCTTGCATTATCAAATCGAATTTCAGGAATGAAAATAAACCCACCGGCTTTGAAATTTGCAGATAGCGTTGTGGCAAATATGCTACCTCCTTCCGGAGCTATGCCGAACATCTTAAGCTGGTTGTCATCATTGAAATATTCACCACGAAGCGTCAAACCAAACCATGGCTTTGGATCAACATTGAGATATAAAGCAGATCCCCACCAGCTTTGTCCATCCATATTTTTAGCTCCGTCCCAATACTGTGTGCTGTTTACCGTTCCATTAAATCCAATGTTGAACTTGTCACTTATTTTAGCAGTAAGCACGGCATCGAACTGGCTAACCTTTGAAGTATCGAGATTCTTACCACCAACATAGTTCAGGTAAAGTTTTACATTGTCGGTTGCAGCAAGACTGTATTGTGCTATAAAGAATTTCTTATTGATATAGCCATCAGGAATGGTTCTGAAATCAGTTGGGTTTGAAATACCCAGCATGAATCCATGTTTTCCTTTAGTGATATCGGCTTTTAAACCCGTATGTGAGAAAGGTCCATTAGTAAACATATAGCTCATGCTATAGTTACGATTCAATTGTGGGTCGAGTAATTCATAACCAACATGTGTTCCCCATGTACCTGCCGTAAACTTAAGCCAGTCAACAGGAGAGTAGGTGATGTATAATTGTTTTATTGCCTGGGTTATTCCCTCATCTGTATAGGCAAACTCTTTTGCACGGGGACCAAACCCAAGGTCCAGCACCGCGCCAACTTTATCTCCTTTGTGTTCAAGTTTTACACTGGCCATGCCCAATGCAAAACTGTTATGTGATCCGGTAAAACTTGTATAAGTGTTGGCTTTTGTTTTTGCAAAATCATATTTATAATAAACATCTGCAGAACCGGTAATGATAAGAGCTGGTTTTGCTTCCTGGGTTTCACCGGCGGGTGTTGCGGTAGTGTCTGAGGTTACCGAAGCTACTTGTGCATTTGCAAAAAGACCTAAAGTAATGGCGGTTAGCGCCACGAAAATTTTTCGTAACATTGTAATGATTTTAATTGTTATTTAAAATTGGTACAGCCTCTAAACTTTGCCAGAAGTTTATATCAAGGCTGTACCTTTTTCTTTTGCATTAGAACTTTTCAACAGGAGTTTCTTTTATTTCTCCGTTGTGATGGACAAGCAAATGACCCTGCATGTATTTTTCATTATGCTGTGTTTCATCCAAACCGAGTTCTTCCTCGAGTTCAGAAACACGCATTGGAACTATAAAGTTGATGAGTTTGAATATTCCGTATGAAACAGTAAAGCTGTATAGAACAACTATACCCATAGCTTTAAACTGTGTAAAGAAGAATTCAGGATTACCATAAAATAAACCGTTCGGCCCGCCAGGGATACCATGTACAGCAGTGCTTGCAAATACACCAGTGAGCAACATACCTACCATACCACCCAAACCGTGACAAGGGAATACATCCAATGTGTCATCAAGTTTGGATCTTTGTTTGATTGCAACTGCTATATTTGAAACAAGTGCACCGACTAAACCAATAATTATACTTTGAGGAATACCTACAAAGCCAGCGGCTGGAGTGATGGCTACAAGACCAACAACAGCACCAATACAGAAGCCAAGAACTGAAGGTTTCTTTCCTTTGATAATATCAAAGAACATCCAGGTAAGACCTGCAGATGCAGCAGCTGTTGTTGTAGTACCAAATGCATTTACAGCTAATGGTGTTGCTCCAACTGCAGAACCAGCATTAAAACCAAACCAACCGAACCAAAGCAAACCAGTTCCGATCAAAACATATGGAACGTTAGCAGGTGGGATCTCCTTATTTTCAACGTGCGACTTTCTCCTTTTCAAAACCATTGCTCCTGCTAATGCAGCACAACCCGCGGTAATATGAACAACTGTACCACCGGCAAAATCCCATGCACCCATTTTCGCAAGAAATCCTTCCGGGTGCCAGCTCCAATGCGCAACAGGTGCATACACCAAAAGAGAAAATAAAACTATAAAGAGGATGAAGGATGTAAATCTGATTCTTTCTGCCAGCGCTCCTACTACAAGACCGGGTGTGATGATCGCAAACATTAATTGGAATAAGGAAAACAAGGTAAGAGGAATTGTATTTGCCAGTGGCCAGGCTGCATGTCCTTTTACATTATGGAAAAATGCAAAGGTGGTGGGATTGCCAATAAAGCCACCAATGGTATCTCCAAACGCAAGACTGAAACCACAAACGATCCAAAGTATACCCACAATCCCTGCGGCTACTACACTTTTGATCATTGTTGAGATAACATTCTTGCGGTTAACCATTCCACCATAGAAAAATGCAAGACCCGGGGTCATTAAAAATACCAATGCTGTTGATACCAATACCCATGCTATATCCGCATTACTATATTGGGGATCTTTTTCACCTGGAATAAAATCAGCAAGTGGTTTTACAAACATTGCGCCCAGCGCTACTGCCAGAAGTAGTACGAAAGGCAAAATCTGTTTCGCGGTTTTCTTACTCATAATCGTTGTTATTTAAAATTTGAAATACTGAATGCCAGCAGTTCAAATTTAGTAATTCATTTGACTAACACTTGTTCAAGTTATACATAAAAAAAATTGTAATGTGAAAATAGTGGTGATAATTCAAGTTTGAAGGCCTTTTATTACCAAAATGAATAAGTCACCGTAGTAGGCGACTTATTAAAATAAAATATAATCTGATGAGTTAGGCTGATAGAATTGAGGCCTCTCTTCTTTCTAAAAGTGATTGACCTGTCGTTAGAAATTCGTCGATTTTTCTTGCACATTCCCGACCCTCGCTGATTGCCCAAACAACTAAAGATTGGCCGCGACGTATGTCACCGGCTGCGAAGATCTTATTGATATTAGTGCGGTATGTTTTTTCTGATGCTCTTACATTTTTTCTTTCATCTAATTCAACATCTAATTGCTGAAGCAATCCATCATATTGTGGATTTACAAATCCCATTGCCAGTAAGGCCAACTCACATGGAATTTCTCTTTCACTTCCTGCTACTTCAACAAATGAAGCTGGCTTTCCCTCTTCAGTGATCTTCCATTCAAGATCAATGATCTTTAATGCCTTTAAATTTCCTTTTTCATCACCGATAAATTCTTTTGTAGCGATCGCCCATTTCCGATCAGCGCCTTCTT
>DASTZB010000357.1:0-29420 GCA_035764525.1 Chitinophagaceae bacterium
TTAAGTTTAAAAGATTAAAAATGAGAGGGAATGCTGTTAACAGGAATGAAAGATGTTTAGCACCTTCCCTGCGCAGGCATTACCCTGATCAGGTTCGACGGGTTTTATCTCAGCTCGACAACTTTCGTCGGGCACCCCGGGGAAACGCTGAAGTTCTGGTGCAAAACTAAGGATAAATTTTTTTGAGCTTCCTGTAACCTTTCTACGCCTTTCTTCGTATCACCTTAAAATCATTGTTTATGAAGAAAACGTTTTTATCCTTATTGCTGGTTGCGGGGTTGATTACCACCTCTTTCGCCCAAAAAACTATTAACGACGCAAATGCTGAGAAAAGAACTGTTGGCAGTTTCCACGGAATTGAAGTGGCTACCGGGATCGAGCTTACTTTGATTAAAGGCGCTACCGAAGAAGTTGCCGTCAGCGCATCAGAGATCGAGTACCGTGATAAAATTGTAACCGAAGTGGTGAACGGCATTTTGAAAATTCATTATGAAACTAAAACCGGCGCAATTAATAAGAAAAATGAAAGCAAACATTTGAGAGCCTATGTTTCTTATAAATCACTTGACCTGCTACATGTGACTACCGGCGCTGAAGCGAATGTTGACGGAGTATTAGAGGCAACTACATTTGAATTAAAAGCAAACACAGGGGGACTTGTAAAAGCAGAAATGAATATAGGAACTTTAACTGTTGATCAGAATACCGGTTCAAAAATAACCCTCACTGGCAAAGTAGATAAGCTGGAAGCGGAAGGAGATACCGGGAGCAAATTCATGGGAGAAAATTTAACTACAAATACCTGCGTTGTTGAAATGAGTACCGGCGCAGGCATTTATATTTCAGTAGAAAAAGAATTGAATGTAAAAGCGGATACCGGCGGTTATATAAAATATAAAGGCAATGCCGGCATTCGTGAAATAAAAACAAATACAGGAGGATACGTTTCTAAAATTTAAAAACTATAGCCATGAAAAAAATATTTAGTCTATTGGTATTAGCAGGATTTATTACAGTTGCATCAGCACAAAAAACAATTAATGATGCTAATGCTGAAAAAAGAAATGTATCAGGTTTTCATGCCATTGAAGTTTCTGGTGGTATTGATCTGTATTTAAGCCAGGGTAATGAAGCAGTTGCTGTTAGTGCTTCGAAGGAAGAATACAGGGCCAAGATCAAAACTGAAGTAAAGGATGGCGTTTTAAAGATTTGGTATGAATGGAACAGCAATTTCAGAATGGATTGGAGCAACCGTAAATTAAAAGCCTATGTTTCTTTTAAAACCCTTGACCGGCTCGAAGGATCTGGTGGCTCTGATATTTCAGTAGATGGTTCAATTAAAGTTGTAAAACTGTCAATGGAAGTCTCTGGAGGATCAGATTTTGATGGTAAGGTGGAGACTGATGAATTAAAAATACATGCAAGTGGTGGCAGCGATGTTGATATTTCAGGTAACGCTACAAGACTTACAATTGATGCAAGCGGTGGAAGTGATTTTAAAGGGTATGACCTTGCTTCAGATATTTGCAATGTGGAAGCAAGTGGCGGTAGCGATGTTCATGTTACAGTAAATAAAGAACTTTCTGCAAATGCAAGCGGCGGCAGTGATGTGTATTATAAAGGAACTGGCCTGATACGAGATCTTAAAACGAGCGGAAGCAGTATTAAAAAAGTGAGCAAATAATTTTTTTTAAAAATAATGAACATGAAAAAGATACAAGTGATGTTGATGGCAGTGCTGGTAAGTGCGGTATTGTTTGCGCAAAAAACAATCAACGACCCTAATGCAGAACCAAGAAACTTAAGTGGTTTTCATGCCATCAAAATTTCGAATGCATTTGACGTTTACATCTCGCAAGGTAATGAGGATGCAGTAGCCATTAGTGCTTCGAAAGCAGAATACAGGGAAAAAATTATTACCAAAGTGGAGAATGGCGTTTTGATCATTCGCTTTGATGATGATAAGAAATTCTGGAAAGGTTGGAATGGTGATAAAACAAAACTAAAAGCATACATATCTGTAAAAAAATTAGACAAACTTGATGTAAGCGGCGCTTGTGATGTTTATTTTGAAGATGGCATTTCGGCAGAAGAGCTTTATGTGAACTTATCCGGAGCCAGCGACCTGAAAGGTAAGATCGATGCAAAGAAACTCAGGTTTGATATTAGCGGTGCTTCTGATGCAACGATCTCCGGCAATGCAGCAGAATTGAGTATAGATGCAAGCGGAGCAAGCGATTTCAAAGGATTTGATATGGTTACTAATTATTGTACTACTGAGGCTTCTGGTGCATCTTCGGTAAGCATTACAGTAAATAAAGAATTAAATGCAAAAGCAAGTGGCGCCAGTAGCGTAAGATTTAAAGGAGAAGGATTGATCCGTGATATTAAAACAAGTGGTTCAAGTAATGTCACTCGTAAGTCGTAAACATAAAGGGTAAAAAAAGGAAAGGCGTTTCGGTTTCGGAACGCTTTTCTTTTGGATAGTAAGGTGTCAACCCATACCTTTGCGCTCCACATCGCGAAGTAGAGCAGCGGTAGCTCGTCGGGCTCATAACCCGAAGGTCGGGAGTTCGATCCTCCCCTTCGCAACAAAAAAGCCTCTGAAAGAGGCTTTTACATTTTATTCATTGCAGGTTCAAACCTCCAGCAATAGAATTTGATTACCTCCTCAATTTCTTCGCTCACGGCTTGTGGCTTGCATTTATAAGCAATTCAATGAAAGTCGGTTTCGTAAATATTTTTGGTAAACCTAATGCTGGCAAAAGCACTTTGCTGAATGCATTGATGGATGAGAAGCTTGCTATTGTCTCCTCCAAGGTGCAAACAACAAGACATCGTATCAAAGGGATTTTAACCGAAAAAGATTATCAAATAGTTTTTTCTGATACGCCGGGTATCATTGAACCTAAGTACAGGTTACATGAAAAAATGATGGATGCAGTAAAAAATTCCCTGGAAGATGCTGATGTCGCTTTGCTGATCGTAGATGTAAATGAAGATCTGAAAGAATGCGATGCGATCTTTAGTTCCTTAAAATTGAAAGTGCCTGCTATTATTGTTGTAAATAAAATTGACAGGGCCGGTCAGGAAAAGATAAAAACAGCAGTCGATTTTTTTTCGAATAACCCTTATTATAAAAAAGTAATAACAATATCAGCGTCAAGCGGAATTAATAAAAAGAAATTTTTAAAAGAGATCCTTGAATTTTTACCCGAAGGCGAACCATTTTTTAGCGGAGACGAAATTTCTGATCTGCAAACCCGTTTTTTTGTAGCCGAATTAATAAGAGAAAAAATATTTGAATTATTTGGTGATGAAATTCCTTACCAGGCCACTGTTGTTGTAAATGAGTTTAAAGAAAAAACTACATTGACAAAAATAACAGCAGATATCATCGTTCAACGTGAATCGCAAAAAGCGATAATGCTTGGAGAAGGTGGAAAGATGATCAAGAGGCTTGGAACAGAATCAAGGAAATCGATCGAAGATTTTATACAACAAAAAGTCTTTTTAGAGCTTTTTATAAAAGTGAGAGACAAGTGGCGTGATAATGATACATGGTTAAAAGAATACGGTTATCATTAATGATTATTTAATTTTAGAGAACACAGCATATTATGGGATTTACATTAGCAATTACAGGAAGGCCGAATGTAGGTAAAAGCACTTTTTTTAATCGCTTACTTGAGCAACGTAAAGCTATCGTTGATGATATAAGCGGTGTGACGCGGGACCGCCAATACGGTATTACAGATTGGAACGGAAAAAGTTTTAATGTAATTGACACAGGTGGTTTTGTTCCCCATAGCGATGACGTATTTGAAAGAGAAATAAGAAAACAGGTGACAATTGCAATTGAAGAAGCAAACGCAATTGTTTTTATGACTGATGCAGCAATTGGAATCACTCATTTGGATGATGCAATGGCTGGTATGCTGCGCAAAAGCTCGAAGCCGGTCTTTCTTGTGGTGAATAAAGTCGATAACAATGAAAGAATGTTGGCCGCTTCAGAATTTTATAGTCTTGGCTTTGATAAGATTTTTTTTATTTCTTCGGTAAGCGGTAGTGGAACAGGTGAGTTATTGGATGCAATTACAGAATTGATCCCCCCGGAAGATGCAAGTGCTGCCGAACTTGCAGAGTTACCAAAATTTGCGATCATCGGTCAACCAAATGTGGGCAAATCATCTTTATTAAATTCATTGATAGGGCAGGAGCGTACCATTGTAAGTGATATTGCTGGCACAACAAGGGATACGATTCATACGCATTATAAGATGTTTCAAAAAGATTTTATCCTAATCGATACGGCGGGAATCAGGAGAAAGGCAAAAGTGCATGAGGATCTTGAATTCTATTCAGTCATCCGTGCTATTAAAGCAATGGATGAAGCGGATGTTTGTCTTATTCTGATCGACGCAGTTAAGGGTGTGTCTGCACAGGACATAAGTATATTCAGTCTTGCAGCAAAGAAAGGAAAGGGCGTTGTCGTTTTGGTAAACAAATGGGACCTGGCAGAAAAAGAAACCAATACGGCAAGAGATTATGAAATAATGCTGAAACAAAAACTGGCACCATTTACAGATGTCCCAATTTTGTTTATTTCAGCAAAAGAAAAGACAAGGATTTTTAAAGCGATAGAAATTGCTTTGGAAGTTGCCGAGAACAGGAAAACTAAGATCCCAACTTCACATTTGAATGAAGTGATCTTAAAAGCTATTGAGTCCTATCATCCGCCGGTGGTACGGGGAAATCCGGTAAAGATCAAATATGTTACGCAATTGCCCACTGCTGTTCCTTCATTTGCATTCTTTTGCAATTTCCCAGATGATATAAAGCAGCCTTATAAAAACTATCTGGAGAATAAGCTACGTGAAAACTTTAGTCTCAAAGGTGTTCCTATCAGGATCTTTTTTAGAAAAAAATAGAGTTGGTCTCTTCTAACGGCCTTTTACTGATAAGATAGTAAATCTACCTGTCTGTAAATTTTCATTCTTCATTATTTCATTTTTTGCAACTGGGAGTTTAATTTAACAGTTGCTTTCTCTGTTGATATTCTATCTCCACTATCCGGGTCCACCAATTTCATTTTTAGTCCTGATAATCCTCATAAAAAATCACTCCTTTATTCTTATTGAAGAACGATGAGTTAATGCTGAAAAAAATCCGTAAACACTAATACATTTTTTATGAGAATTCTTGTTACCCTATTACTTCTTGCTTCTTTTTCATTGCAGGCACAGGAAAAAACTGCCGACAAATTAAAATGGAAAATAGACAAGAATAAAATTATTACTGGCAGCCTTGTTTTTGTTGGAGGCGCGGCAAAAGGTTTTAATGAAACGCTTCAATTCAATTATAAAATTTTTGAGAAAACATTTCCAGGCGCCAATAAACAATGGTTTGATCCAAAAGTAAGCTGGAGAAATAAATATGAAGGAGGCAATCCCGATAATGGCCCGAAATATTTTTTGTCCACATCGGCATTTGTAATGTTCACTGATCAATATCACCTGAATAATTTTATTCAAAAAACTGCGATCCTGACAGCTTTAGTAATTAAAATAGGAGATGGCAAAAAACCTTTTAGACACTATGTTTACGATCTTCTTTGGTATACTGCCTGCTACCAGGCCGGATTTGCAGTAACATATTATCCTTTTACAAGCCGCAATTATAAATGATCAGAGCTTGAATTTTTTAAGAAGTTCTTTTGTTCTTTCACGGTAATTTTTCATCTCGACAATTTTCTTTTTTATGAAACTGTTCTCCTCCAATTTTCCGATCACCGTTTCCATCTGTTTGCGGTTATCATAAACCATTTTACGAAATGGGTTATGATAATCTTTTGCTCTTGAGTCAAAGATTCCTTTTACCATCCACTCACGGGTCGTACTGGCCTGCTGAATTAAATCTTTAAATACTTTTTTATTAAAGTCCGCAGGCTTTAACTGTAGTATTTCTAACAGGGAACCAAAAGAGTGTTGTAATTTTTGTTCAGCATATATTTGGGAATTGACGGCGTAAAAGGAGTGTACTCCGTCCCAGCTATTTATTTTACCGGAATAAATGTCTTTTTTTAAAGTATTAATTGCCGGCTGCGGAAATAGTTGACCACCGATATTTAGCCAATTGCTTCTTTTTGCCCTTAATGGTAAAGCGGAAGAAAATTTTTCCCAATCAGTTATCTTGTTATCCCATGAATAATGCAATAGTTGATTAACACCATAATACACGATGAGTTCTTTAAAAATCATATATGCCTGCTGCACCTTAGTGAGTAGAACTTTGCGCCCGGCATTTTCAAATTCATCTGCAAAAATTTCAAGCTCTTCAATTACCGGGTCTTTTGTTTCAAGCAGTTTTGCCCCAATAGAAGCAAATTCACTTTCATCTTTTATTTTTTTATTTTGTTTTTTTGCAAATGCCAGTCCTGTGAATTTTTTGAGTAAATAAATGGAATCAAAGATTTCATTTATACTATCAGGCGCCAGGAAATCATATTCGATATTTTGAGTTTTATCTTTTCGTTGATCTCTTGCCTCGTATTTTTCTTCGTTTCGTGCAAGTGCATACATGTTGTACATAAACCAGTAAGCCGGCATTAAAACGAGTTTATCATTAGCTACATCATTGCTTACTAGCGAAAAAGGAATAGGGATGTTCATCTCGGCCGGATAATCTCCTTTTGCGATAATTGTAAATGATGCAAATTTTGAATTATGTTTTAAGCTAACACATAACCCTGGCCAGAAACCACGGCCTGCAATTATTTCTCCATCAGCACCACGGCTATTGTGATTAGAGCCGATAGTAGCTCCAGCCGCCATATTACTTTGACCTAAAACCAATGACGCACATAAAAATGAATTGTTATGGTGTTGTTCATGTGCAGGGAAAATAAGTGAATTCAAAACTTCACAGCAGGAAATTGTTGAGTTATATCCAAGATAAGAGTTGATCAGTCTTGCCCCATATTTTAATTGTGAATGATCGGAAAGGATAAAGCGTACCGCCTTTACTCCATAAAAGATCCGGCAACCAAACCCTATAATACCATTTACCAATTCAACTCCTTCGCCAATTTGGGTTTTCCCTTCAGGCCCGGAATTGATCGTAAGATTTTTTAATTTGTTGGCACCTTTTATATAAGCTTCACTACCGATCCATGTGTCTTTAATGATCCTGCAGTTTTTTATTACCGTCCCATCTCCGATCTTTCCATAGTAACCTCTTTTTTTATCAAACCGTTTTTCGGTGAACTGTTTGAATTTTTTCATCAATACTTCGTCATCACGGTACCGGCTCCAGAGCCATGCATCGCCGGGAAGCATGCCATTGAAAGGCAAAATGCCCCGCCCAGCATTTTCATTACATATCTCCAGCCAGATCCGAACATTTTCTTTTTCCCCTTCTCTTATAATTCCGTTGCCAAATTTCGAATGATCGGAAGCAGCAAGTTCATTTACGTTTACAATGATCACTTCATTACCGGCAATGTAATGACTCATGTAATTGACATTGTTGATGGCTACATTATCACCAAAATCACAACTTACGATTGTGCTGTTGTAAAGACCAACTTGTAAACGGATATCATGATATTCAAGAAAAACATTTTCAAGTTTTCCGATCCTGTTCAATCCAAAAAAACTGCAGTTCTTAATAAGGTTTGAATTAAATGGATCAGCAACTAGTAGCTTATTCCAGTCATCTGCTGTATTATTGTTTTGCTGTAAGGACTTGATCTCAGCCTTTGTTAACTGACGGTAAGCAATACCGCTTCTGTTTTGAATATTGCGGAGATAATATTCATCTTTTCCTTTTGGGATAAATTCCTTTGCAACAAAATTATATCCGAGAGAGCTGATTGGTTTTTTCTTTATGTCGGACATGTGTGTTTTCTGATTTCTTGTTTCTAATTTTTATTCGACTGTCACAGACTTCGCTAAATTTCTCGGTTTATCAACATCATATCCTTTCATAACGCCAATATAATAAGCAAGCAACTGTAATGGAATAACACTTAACATCGGAGCCACAATTTCATCCGCGGCGGGCACAGACATTATAGATTCTGACAGGGAAGCCGAATGATCATCACCTTCAGTTATCACAGAGATCACTCTACCTTTTCTGGCTTTTATTTCCTGCATATTGCTTACTACTTTTTCATGATAAGCATCCTTTGTAGCGATAAATACTACTGGCAGTTGATCATCTACCAGTGCAATGGGCCCATGTTTCATTTCTGCGGCAGGATAACCTTCCGCATGTATGTAAGAGATCTCTTTTAGTTTTAAAGCACCTTCAAGAGCCACAGGAAAATTATAACCCCTTCCGAGGTAAAGAAAATCTCTTGCGTCTTTATATTTTTTTGCAAGTTTTTTTACATTACCTGCGGTTTTTAAAACATCGGCAATCTTATCCGGTATATCATGAAGCTCCTGTAGCAGATGCATATATCTTTCTTCATCAATGCTGCCTTTTTGTTTTGCAATTTTCAACGCCACCATTGTTAACACAGCAAGTTGTGCAGTGAATGCTTTTGTACTTGCTACTCCGATTTCCGGACCGGCGTGTGTATAAGCGCCGGCATGTGATGTACGGGCAATGGATGATCCTACAACATTTACTATACCAAATATAAATGCACCTTGCTGTTTTGCCTTTTCAATAGCAACCAACGTATCTGCTGTTTCTCCACTTTGTGAAATTGCAAGAATAACATCGCCAGGGTGAATAACAGGATTACGATACCTGAATTCAGATGCATATTCCACTTCAACAGGAGTCCGGCAGAGTTCTTCAATGATATATTCTGCAACAAGTCCTGCATGCCAACTGGTGCCACAAGCAATGATGATGATGCGATTTGCTTTAGTAAGCTTATCAATGTTATTTTCGACACCAGCCATAGTAATCGTTCCTTTTTCTGCATCTAATCTTCCGCGCAAACAATCAAAAACTGTATCAGCCTGTTCATTTATTTCTTTCAGCATAAAATGATCGTAGCCACCTTTTTCTATTGCTGCTAACTCGATATCTAACTTTTGAACAAATGGTGTCAGTTTTTCATTACCAAGGTTTTTTAAAATGAGTTCGCCTGGTTTTACTATTGCCAGTTCATAATCGTTTACATAAACAACTTCCTTTGTATACTCAAGCATGGGAGATGCGTCAGAGCCAAGAAAATGCTCGCCTTTGCCAATACCGATCACTAATGGACTTCCTTTTCTTGCTGCAATGATCGTTTCCGGATCATCTTCATCAATTAGTAAAATAACATAGGCTCCGGTTACACGTTTCAATGCAACCCGTATTGCTTCTTCAAGATCACATTTGTTATTCTTTTTTATTTCTTCAATAAAATTCAATAAGACTTCTGTATCCGTGTCGCTTTTAAAAGTGTAACCTTTTGAAATGAGTTCTTGTTTTAGTTGCGTATAATTTTCAATGATGCCATTATGGATCATTGCTAATTTGCCACTTGATGACGTATGAGGATGGGCATTGCGGTCACTGGGTTCACCATGCGTCGCCCAACGGGTATGGCCGATGCCAATATGCGCATGAAGATTTTCACCAACCAATGTATCTGCCAGCTCTGCTACTTTTCCTTTTTTCTTATAAACATTCAAACCGCCATTCAATAGAGCAACGCCGGTGCTGTCGTAGCCCCGGTATTCAAGTCTTTGGAGTCCTTTTATTATTATGGGATATGCTTCTCTTGGGCCGGTGTAACCAACTATTCCACACATAAGATTGGGTTAGATTTTATCATTTATTCGATAGGTGCAAACGATTGATCGGTTGCAAAACGAAATTGCACAAAAATGGCCAGATGGCAAAAAGCATGCGGGGAATTGAAGCAGATGAGTTATCTCGTGAATAACGGATTATTTACTTATAACAATAGGCCCTTCAAAAAAAGAAACGCTGTAAAGAAATAAATAACAAGACCTGTTACGTCAACAAGCGTTGCTACAAATGGAGCTGATGACGCCGCAGGGTCTGCGCCCAATCGTTTTAAAACAATCGGTAACATTGATCCGCTTAATGTTCCCCATAGTACAACCCCAATCAATGAAATACCAACTACAAATCCGATTTCTATATAATGCGTGCCATAAACATCAGGAAAAACCTGTGACCAAAGTATAACCCGGAGAAAACCGATCAACCCTAATGCAGCTCCGAGCAATAACCCAGAAATGATTTCTCTTCTTAGGACACGCCACCAGTCCGCCAATTTAATTTCACCTACAGCCATGGCCTGGATTATCAAAGTAGATGCTTGTGAACCACTATTGCCACCACTTGAAATAATTAAAGGAACAAATAAGGCCAGCACCACAGCTTTTGCTATTTCATCCTGGAAATATCCCATTGCTGTGGCAGTAAACATTTCACCAAGAAATAAAACGACCAGCCATACAATTCTTTTCTGGAAAAGTTTGAATATGGGCATTTCAAGATAAGGCAGATCCAGTGCTTCAGTACCACCCATTTTTTGCATATCCTCACTGAACTCTTCTTCGGCCACCCACAACATGTCATCTATGGTTACTATTCCAAGTAATTTATTACTTTGACTTACTACCGGCAGTGCTACACGATTTTCTTTTTTAAAAACTTCGCTGGCTTTTTCCTGGTCATCGTAAGCATTTAATGAGGTTACCCTGTTATCCATCAGGTCAGCAACTTTTTTATTGGGTTGGCTTAAAATAAAATCCCTGATGCGAATATCATCTAGTAGTTCGCCTTTTTCATTAATCACATAGATAACGTTGATGGTCTCGCTGTCTTTGCCATGCTTGCGAATAGTGGCAAATACTTCCTCAACTGTATTTTGCGGATAGACATATACATAATCCGGCGTCATCAATCGCCCAATACTGTCTTCAGGATAGCCTAATAAAGAAAGTGTCGTTTTTCTTTCTTCGGGATCTAGGAGCTTTATAAGTTCACGAACGGCATTGCTTGGAAGCTCTTCCAAAAAATCGGTACGATCATCAGGTGAAAGAACGTTTAAGAGCCCGGCGGTTTTGAAAGGAGGCAATTCACGGATGATTTGCTTCTGCGCCGACAGATCAAGAATTTTGAACACACTTGCCGCCCGGTGAATGCTCATGTGTGTAATAATATAACCTTCCTGTTCAGGGAATTCGTTAATAAGATCGGCTACATCACTTATATTCTGGTGGTCCAAAAACTGGCGGGCAGCTGCTTCATTGCCGCTTTCAAGCAGGTAACTAAAATGTTGTTTGATATTGCCACCTAAATAATCTGACATAAAAATCCGGGTTGCAAAATTAAGTTGTGAATCTGAAAACAGGATTTATATTTTTGTTTTCAAATGATATTCGAAGGGCTATATATTGAAAAAAGCATTGGAAGAGGAAGAGGGGTATTTACAAAACAAACAATTCCTGCTAACACCATCATTGAGATATCACCAGTTATTGTTATGACAGCAGAAGAAAGAATAATGCTGGATCAAACACTTCTTCATGATTATATTTTTGAATGGGGAAAAGATAGCGACCAATGCTGTATGTCACTTGGATATGTGCCGATATATAATCATTCCTATAAATCTAACTGCGAATATGAAATGGATTTTGAAAATGAAATTATAAAGATCAAAACTATCAGGACAATAGAGGCCGGAGAGGAACTTTTTATCAATTATAACGGTGATTGGAATAATGCAAAACTAGTCTGGTTTCACAAATTATAAACCTATCCCTATAAAAGGATTTTGGGTGAATGTTTTTTCAGTGAAATTATTTTATGATTAGCTGTCCTCTGATTTCTCCAATCCAACGGTATGCGAGTGAAGCCGGAGGAACTGCAGGAGATGGTATAGTAGTTTTAGTATGAATAGTGAAATAATAGAGTCCTTCTTTTAATAGGTCCTCTGTAACTTTTACTCCATCAATAAAAAGTGTATTTGTAAAACTTCCACTTTTACCGTACAAGGCTTTTGTTTGGTTTGTTGAAGTAAACGCGGTAAACTCTTGTACAACAACATGAGGTGTAGTGGTAACATAAGTAGGATTTGCACCTGTAAAAGCAAGGTTAACACTATTATATCCAGCTGGAGAAGGTCCATTTATCCTTATCGCAATTACGCTGTCAGTTAAATTTGACCAGGTAATTTTGTAATTCACTACTTTGTTTACGGGCGTATAATCAAAACTAACTTCTCCTGAACCGCTTGTTGGTAATATAGGTACATTTTGAGTTGAAGTTACAGGCAGAGTTTTTACAATTGTGGTTTCTCTTTCGGTTTGGTCCTTGTCGCAAGCAGCAAGCACAATTGAACAAAATAAAGCAGTTAGTTTTAATAGTCTCATACTTTGGTATTTGTGTTAAAAGTAAGAAGATTTTTCTTTTGACAAACAACCTTAAATTTTTTTGGATAAGAAGGCCTTTGATGTGGATAAACAAGGGTCAGCGTCTTTAGGGAATCTGTAAATTCATACCCTATTCCAACAAGCAACAAAAATGAAAGAACTGGCAACTCCTCGCAACAGGATCCAATCCATTGATGTTTTAAGAGGGCTTGTAATGGTGATCATGGCGCTGGATCATGTGAGAGATTTTTTTTATAAAGCGGACCTGGGAAAAGCCGCGGATGCCGCGATGGATCCCACCAATATGCAAACCACTTATCCTGCCTTATTTTTTACCCGCTGGATCACCCATTTCTGTGCGCCGATCTTTGTTTTTTTAGCAGGTGCTTCGGTTTATTTGATGTGCCAGCGTAAATCCAAAAAAGAAGTAAGCCTTTTCTTAATTAAAAGAGGTTTCTGGCTTGTATTTGTTGAAGTGATCATCATAACATTTAGCTGGACATTCAATCCTTTTTTCAATGTTTTCATTCTACAGGTAATATGGGCCATCGGCGTAAGTATGATCTTAATCGGGCTTCTTGTGTTATTACCTTACCGGGTAATCTTTGCAATAGGGTTATTGATAGTTGCCGGGCATAATATCATGGATTATCCATCTGTAAGTTCTGGTTTAAAAGGAACCATATTATCGGACCTTTTATACTTTTCAAATTTCTCTGCTTATCAGCTTTGGCAAGGTCATTTCTTTCTTATTGTTTATGCGTTTTTGCCATGGACAGGGGTGATGCTATTGGGTTATTGCTTTGGTAAACTATTTCAACCGGCTGTCGACCCGGTATGGAGAAACAGAATGCTATTAAGAATTGGAACAGGTATGATCCTTTTATTTATCATCCTCAGATTTGCTAATCTATATGGCGATCCTGCTCCATGGTCAACACAACCAAGAGGCTCGGTATATACATTCTTATCTTTTTTAAACCTGAATAAATATCCTCCTTCGTTATTATTCTTGTGCATGACGATAGGTCCCGGAATCTTATTCTTAGCATTTATAGAAAAAGTGCAAAATGGATTTACAAAGGTTATGAATGTATATGGACGAGTGCCGATGCTATATTACATTCTCCATTTTTATCTTATTCATATTATAGTCGTGATAGTTTTTTATCTGCAAGGTTTTGGTACAAAAGATATTGTTCCTAAAGGATTGCCATTCTTCTTTAAACCAAATGGATTAGGATTTGGCTTACCGGGAGTATATGCTATTTGGCTCTTGGTAGTTGTGCTTTTATATCCAGTTTGTAAGAAATATGATCAGTATAAAACGGCGAATGCAAAAGAGAAATCGTGGTTGAGTTACCTGTAAGTCCACGGTCGACCCTCGATAGTCCATAGCAAAGCTGAATAATAAAGTACTAAATGGCGACTGTCGTCTGTAGTGCGTCGTCTACTTCAGTTTATTTTTTATTTCCTGTAGTTTCAGTAATGCTTCGACAGGTGTAAGACGATTAATATCAATATCAGTTAATAATTTTCTTATTTCTTCAAATGTTTCGCTGTGTGCATCAAAAATGGAAAGCTGCATTTGTGGCGTTGTTAAATTTTTAATTTTCTTACTAAGGTTTTGTGACTCCTGACTCCCGGCTCCCGACTCCTGACTTTCTTCACCCACATGTTTTGTTTCTAATTGCTTTAAAATATCATTGGCTCTTTCAATTAATGATGGTGGCATACCCGCCATCTTTGCGACATGAATTCCAAAGCTGTGCGTACTTCCGCCCCTTGCCAGTTTTCGTAAGAAAATAATTTTATTGCCAACTTCTTTATTGGTGATATGATAATTTTTGATCCCGGAAAATTTTTCTTCCAGTTCATTCAGCTCATGATAATGTGTAGCAAAAAGTGTTTTTGGTTTTTGCGGACAATTATGTAGATGTTCGGCAATACTCCACGCAATTGAAATACCATCATAAGTGGAAGTACCGCGGCCAATTTCATCAAGTAGGATCAGGCTTTGGTTGGTGACGTTATTAATGATGCTGGCTGTCTCATTCATCTCTACCATGAACGTTGATTCACCGCCACTCAAATTATCTGATGCGCCAACGCGGGTAAAGATCTTATCAGTTAACGAGATCAAAGCTTCATCGGCCGGCACAAAACTTCCTAAATGTGCCATCAAGGCGATCAAAGCGGTTTGACGAAGCAAAGCGGATTTACCACTCATATTCGGACCGGTAAGAATGATGATCTGTTGTTCTTTTTTGTTTAATTCAAGATCATTCGTGATATAAGTTTCACCAATAGCTAGATTTCTTTCGATCACAGGATGACGACCATTCTTAATGATCAGTTCGTCACCTTTATGAAGTGTGGGTTTTTTATAATGATGTTGGATCGTATTATAGGCAAAGCAGCTGATGCAATCAAGAACAGCAATAATATTTCCATTCGTTTGTACAGACGCCAGGTAATCCATCAGCTCATTCAATAGCGCTTCATACACTTCCAGTTCGATCTTTAAGATTTTCTCTTCAGCGCCGGTGATCTTTTCTTCGTACTCTTTTAATTCAGGAGTAATGTAGCGTTCTGCATTTGTCAGCGTTTGCTTGCGTATCCAATCAGCCGGCACTTTATTTTTATGGGAATGAGTCACTTCAAGATAATATCCAAATACATTTGTAAAGCCGATCTTTAATGAGGATATACCTGTTGCTTCAGCTTCTTTTTGTTGTAACTCGGCCAGATAAGATTTACCACTATGAGCTATCCGTCTCAATTCATCCAGTTCATTGTTTACACCACTATTGATCATTCCACCTTTGATCGCAAGTGCCGGAGGGTTGTCGACGATCTCTTTGAAAATTTTATCAGCTATATAAACACAGGGATTCAGCGCATCGCCCAATCTTTTTAAATATTCATTGTTGGCTGTTGCACAAATTATTTTTATTTCAGCCACCTGTCTTAAACCACGGGCCATTTGTAACAGTTCTCTTGGATTGATTTTCTTTAAAGGGATTTTTGAGACCAGTCTTTCAATATCGCCGCAGAGCTTAATGGCATGAATAATTTTATTTCTTAAGTCTGTGTTCAGAATAAAAAATTCTACCAGTTCCAGCCGCTCGTTTATTTTCTGAATATCTTTTAAAGGGAAAACGATCCATCGTTTCAATAATCTTGCTCCCATTGGAGAAACAGTGTTATCCAAAACATCCAATAAGGTATGTCCCGCTTCCGAATTCCTATTAACTAATTCCAAATTCCTTATCGTGAATCGGTCCATCCATAAAAAATCATCCCGGTTGATGCGCTGTATATTTGTTATGTGCTGCAGGTTGGGATGTTCTGTGTCTTTCAGATAATGCATGACCGCACCAGCGGCAATAATTCCTTTTCTCAGATCATCTACACCAAAACCTTTTAATGAAATTGTTTGAAAATGTTTCAATAATGTTTCTTCAGCATAAGCTTCTGAAAATATCCATTCATCAAGCGTGTACGAATAAATTTTTGCACCAAAAAATTCTTTGAATTTTTTTTGCTGGTGTCTTTGATAAACAACTTCGGCAGGTTTAAACCCTTGCAAAAGCTTGTCTGCATATTCTCGATCTCCTTCCGCAAGAAAAAACTCACCCGTGCTTATATCAAGAAAGGCAAGACCATATTGATCATTTTCTGCAAAATGAATTCCTGCGAGAAAATTATTTGAATGATGCTCTAATAGTTTATCATTTACAGTAGTGCCCGGTGTCACCATTTCAGTCACACCTCTTTTAACGATCCCTTTGGCAAGTTTGGGATCTTCGAGTTGATCGCAGATGGCAACACGATAGCCAGCCTTGACCAGTTTATGTAAATAAGTATCGAGGGCATGATGAGGAAAACCTGCAAGATCAGAAGAAGCCGCGGCGCCATTATTTCTTTTTGTAAGTGTAATACCCAATACTTGTGAGGCAATGACGGCATCCTGTCCAAAAGTTTCATAAAAATCTCCGACACGAAAAAGCAAGATCGCATCGGGATACTTTTGTTTAATAGCCCGGTGCTGCTGCATTAAGGGGGTATCTTCTATCTTCGTCTTGGCCATGCCTGCCCCGGTTTATCGGGGGAGCGACAAATATAGTCCAGTGGCGGGGTTTGTTTTCCTGTGAAATAGTTATGTGAATAAATACGATATTTTATCAGTTCATTCTCTTCTGGTAGCGAAGTATTAACGTTTTGTTCCCTGCCATTACCTTTGCGCCATGCGAAAATTGAGCATGGAAGAATTGGGACGAAAATCTGTGGATGAATTCAAACAATCTGATAAATTTCCCATTATCGTCGTACTGGAAAATATCCGCAGCGCCTATAATGTAGGTAGTGTTTTTCGCACAAGTGATGCTTTTTTGATTGAAGCAATTTATATCATCGGCTATTCTGCAAAACCACCGCACAAAGAAGTAAAGAAGACTGCGTTGGGTGCGGAAGAAACAGTTGAATGGAAATATTTCAAAACAGCAGCTGAAGCGATCGATGAATTAAAAGCTAGAAAATATAAAGTGTATGCGGTAGAACAGGCTGAAGGAAGCTACAAACTGCATGCGGCAAACTTCAGGCAAAATGAAAAAATTGCTGTCGTTTTTGGAAATGAAGTGACAGGTATAGAACAATCAACTATTCATTTATGTGAGGGATGTATTGAAATCCCTCAATTCGGAATGAAACACTCGTTAAATATCGCAACGGCAGCTGGTGTTGTATTGTGGGAACTGATAAGAAATAAAATGCGACCGGCAACAAAAGGAAGAATAGAACATTAATAGTTTAAAATGGGTAAAGTAAAAAGTTATTTAAGTCTTATAAAGTTTTCGCATACCATTTTTGCAATGCCTTTTGCGTTAATTGGATTTTGTTTAGGACTTTTAAAATGGAATCTTGAATTACCCAGGTTGAATTTAAATGAGACCATTGGCTGGGCACCTAGATCTTTCAATATATCTTGGGATCAGATATTACCAAAACTACTCTTAGTTATACTCTGCATGATCTTTGCCCGAAGCGCAGCAATGGCATTCAATCGTTATCTCGACAGAAGTTTTGATGCAAAGAATCCAAGAACAGCCATAAGAGAAATACCTACTGGTGTAATTCAAGCGAATAATGCTTTGTTGTTTACGGTAGTTTGTAGCTTGTTGTTTGTGGTTTGTAGTTTTTTTATCAACCAACTTTGCTTTTTTCTTTCACCGGTTGCGTTGTTGGTTGTACTTGGCTATAGTTATACAAAGAGATTTACCCCACTTTGTCACTTAATATTAGGATTAGGATTAAGTCTTGCACCAATTGGAGCCTATCTTGCAGTAACGGGAAGATTTGATCTCTTACCAATACTTTTTTCATTCACTGTTTTATGTTGGGTGAGTGGGTTTGATATCATTTATGCTTTGCAGGATGAAGAGTTTGATAAGGCGAATAAACTGTATTCAATTCCTGCTTGGTTAGGAAAAACAAAAGCATTAAGAATATCAGAATTGCTTCATGTATTTAGTGCAATCTGCGTATTATTTGCTGGTTGGTTCGGAAATTTTGGCTGGCTTTATTGGATCGGGTCAGGCATTTTTATCGGTATGCTTATTTATCAACATTCGATTGTTAAGCCAAATGATCTGAAACGTGTTAATATTGCCTTTATGACTGCAAATGGAATTGCCTCAGTTGTGTTCGCGATATTTGTGATCGCCGATTTGTTTATAAATTAAAAATTCAAAAGCCAAAAATCAAAAGACCCTCAATTTTGAATTTTGACTTTTTACTTTTGACTTCATGGCTCGGATATTATCAATAGATTATGGATTAAAACGAACAGGACTTGCGGTTACCGACCCTTTACAAATTATTGCTACAGGGTTGACAACTGTTGAATCAAAACAACTTATTCCATTCCTTAAAGATTATTTTGCAAGAGAAGAAGTCGAACTTATCATTATCGGCGAGCCAAAAAATTGGGACGATACCGACACACATGCTACCGCATTGGTTGAGAAGATCATTACACAACTAAAAAAGAATTTTCCATCGATCCCAATAAAAAAAGTTGATGAACGCTATACTTCTAAAATGGCAAAGGACGCCATGCTGGAAATGGGCCTGAAAAAAATGCAGCGAAGAAATAAAAAACTGGTGGATGAGATCGCGGCAACAATTATGCTGCAAGAATATCTTCGGCAATTTTAGGTTTTTAATCGGGGAATTTAGAATGATTAGCTGGTCTAATAATCTTAAATTTGCAACCAAAATATTAAACCCGAAACCTGAAATAGATGATCTTACCCATTGTTGCATACGGCCATCCGGTTTTAAGAAAAGTTGCCCATGATATTGATAAGGATCATCCGGGACTTCCCAAATTGATCGAAGATATGTGGGAAACCCTGTATGCTAGTTCTGGCGTAGGTTTGGCGGCTCCACAGGTAAATAAGAATATCCGGCTTTTCGTGGTTGATTCTGAGCAGATCTTCCGCCAATTAGAAGAAGATAAAGAAAAGCATATTTATCCCGATGCACCAGGAATAAAACAAGTTTTTATCAATGCACATATAAAAGAACTGGATGGTTTTGAGTGGAATTATAATGAAGGCTGCCTGAGCATCCCTAAAATTCGTGAAGATATAAAACGACAGTCGGTGGTAACGATCGAATTTATGGACGAAGACTTTCAACATCATATGCGAACATACCAGGGACTTACTGCTAGAATTATTTTACATGAATATGATCATATAGAAGGCAAACTTTTTATTGATCATATTAGTCCTTTGAAAAGAAAACTGCTGAAAGGAAAACTGACTGATATATCAAAAGGTAAAATAAAAGTTGATTATAAAATGATGTTTCCGGCATAGATCTTTTCACTCAATTCACTCGCATGAAAAGATTTCTTTTTCTATCCCTCATATTTTTTGCACAAACCGTTTTTTCACAAACCGAAGATTCAATTGATAATGTCCGGCTCTCGCAAATGATACAACTTTCAGAAGTGGTGGTTCGGAATAAATTAGATGTAAATGCATTTATTCAACGGGTAAAAAATGATACGACATTTTATAAAGCATTCAGAAACCTCAGGGTGCTGAGCTTTACTTCAATGAATGATATTCGAATGAAAAATAAGAAAGACGAAATAACTGCTTCGCTGCAAAGTAAAACAAGGCAGCATGTATCAAAAGGTTGCCGTACGATGGAGATTTTAAATGAATCAGCTACCGGCGATTTTTATGACCGGGATCACAACTATAATTATTATACCGCTGAGCTTTATGCCAGCCTTTTTTTTACAAAAGATGAGGTATGCGGAGAAACAAATATCGTATCAGGTATGCAGCGGAATGTAAAATGGAAAAAAGGGATTGAAAAACATAAAGAACAACTCAAGATGCTTTTTTTTGATCCCGGTAAAAAGATACCGGGAATACCGCTGATGGGAGACAAGACAGCCATCTTTGATAAAGACAATGCTGACAGATATGATTTTTTATTGGACTATGTTGATTATAATGGGCAGAGTTGTTATCTCTTTACAATAAAAGCAAAAGGACCGGGTGGTGTTGTGATCGATAATATGACAACCTGGTTCAGTAGCAAGTCAATGGAGATAGTTGCCCGTAATTATGATCTTAGCTATGATGCAGGTGTATATGATTTTGATGTACATATGGAAGTGCAGATGACAGAGTTTGGAAATCTTACAGTTCCATCAACGCTTCGTTATGTTGGTACATGGGATGTGGCCTTTAAGAAAAGAGAAAGGGGCGTGTTTACGGCGACTTTGTCTGAATTTAATCGTTGAAAGGTTTAAGCGTTAAATGGTTTAAAGGTTGTTCAATACGATGAACCGTTAAACCATTTAACGGAATACGTTCAAGAATTCTTATTAGAGTAATTCCTCCACTTCTCAATCACTTCTTTCATATCCTTTGGCAATTCAGTATCAAAAAACATTTCTTTTTTAGTGGTAGGATGAATGAAACCAAGCGTTTTTGCATGCAATGCCTGTCTTGGGCAAATAGCGAAACAATTATCAACAAACTGCCGGTATTTCGCAAACACAGTTCCTTTCACAATTTTATCACCGCCATAAGTATCATCATTAAACAAAGGATGACCGATATATTTCATGTGCACACGTATCTGGTGAGTACGGCCTGTTTCCAGGACACATTCAACTGATGTTACATAATTGAATCGTTCAAGAACTTTATAATGAGTGATGGCTTCTTTGCCGTGATCGCCTTCAGGATAGGCTTCAAATAATTTTCTGAACCGAAGATTGCGGCCAACATGCGCCATAATTGTCCCTTCATCATTTTTTATATCACCCCATGCTAGGGCTATATATTTTCTCTTTACAGAATGATCATAGAATTGTTTGGCAAGATGCGTCATTGATTTGCTGTTCTTTGCCATTAATAACAGACCACTTGTATTTTTATCGATCCGGTGCACAAGTCCGTATCGTGGTAAAGTTGATTCGGTGATCGATGGATCTTTTTGTTGCAGATACCAGGCAATGCCATTTAATAAAGTGCCAGTATAATTTCCGCTGCCCGGGTGAACTACCATTCCAGCGGCTTTATTTATCACGATCACTTCATCATCTTCATAAAAAATATCAAGACCGATCTTTTCCGGCAGCACCTCGGTCTCTTCCGGGCTCATATCACTGAACACAATTATTTCATCCAATCCTTTTATTTTATAATTCTGCTTAACTGTGTTTTTATTCACCGTCACCATCCCGGCATTTATCGCCTGTTGGATCTTATTTCTTGTAGCACCCTCTATCCGCCTCATTAAATATTTATCAATACGCAACGGCTCCTGTCCTTTATCAATTTTAATAACAAATCGTTCAAACAGTTCATCACTGCCATTTTGTTGTTCCTCTTTTACCTGGTCTTCTTCTGACATATTAATTTATTTTGCCGGTTTCAGGACCTTGATTAAGCTTTTGTTGCGGCGCACAGCCTGCACTGAGCGAAGCGAAGCGTTCATCATTGGGTTCTTTGTTCAGCATTTCTCCTTCCTGCCGGTTTTGATTTAGTGGAAATGCAAAAGTACATTTGCAGAATGGATAAACAGCAGGTGATATTCCGTGATCTTGGTAAGATGGATTATAAGACTGCCTGGGATTACCAGGAGAGTCTTTTAAAGGAAAACACGAGGAGAAAGTCGTTAGTCTATAGTCAGGAGTTCGGAGTCAAGGGAAACGTACTCCCGACTCACGACTCAGAACTCCCGACTCAGCACTTTCTTCTCTTCGTCGAGCACCCACCTGTTTATACACTTGGGAAAAGCGGCAATATTGACAATGTATTGATGAGTGAAGAGCAACTCGAAGAGAATGGTATCCAGTTTTTCAGAACAAACCGCGGTGGCGACATTACTTTTCATGGTGATCAGCAGATCGTTGGTTACCCGATCCTCGACCTGGAAAAATTTTATACTGATATTGGCAAATACTTGCGAAATCTGGAAGAAGTGATCATAGCAACTATGGCTGATTATGGTTTAAAAGGCGCAAGGTCGGCCGGTGAAACAGGTGTTTGGCTCGATCCAGATATCCCCGGCAGGGAAAGAAAAATTTGTGCAATGGGTGTACGCACCAGCCGATGGATAACCATGCATGGTTTTGCTTTTAATGTCAACACAGATCTTTCTTATTTCAACAATATCATTCCCTGTGGTATTCAGAACAAACAAGTAACTTCTCTCGAAAAAGAATTAGGGAAAAAGATAGACTTTGAAGAAGCAAAAGAAAGAGTGAAAAAGAATTTTGAGAAAGTGTTTGATGTAGAGTTGGTGAATCGTGAATGGTGAAACACTTGTCTCATTTTTTCACCATCAGAAATCCTTCGGAATAAAGAACCTGTTCTTCTCTACAAGCTTATCATCCTGGTAAAGCTCAGATTTGAACCATCCTGAATGATAGAAATTAGATTTTTCAAGCATTAGTGAGGCTTCTTTGATATTCTTTAATTCAAAAAGAAAAGTGTCGTCATCTTCATAAAATTTGATAGAATACTTTTTATTTCCAACATCTAACAACGATATTCTTACCAGTCCATCTTTATTGGCAACAATCCGATACTGCGGTATAACAACATCAGGTTTGTTTTTAGTTTTTATTATGGCATCGATCTTTCGGTTTACAGAATCTGAAAAAAGATCCTGCTTGCCGTTCCTGTATCTTCTTAAAAGAAGAAGTTCTTCCGTGGTCAAGGCGCTGTCAGGAAGATTTTGACTGATGATCTTTTCAACCAACTTCCGGTAAATACTGTCTTTAATAGCTTTTGAGGATGCGTCAGAAAGCAAGGCTGTCCGAATACTGTCGTTTGACGGTCTTTTCGATTTTGAAAAAACAAAATTGGCACCGTCCACTAAAATATAAAGCCTGTAAAACATTTTGTCGTTCGGTGCTTTCGAGTCAAGATATCCGTTTTGTTTGTTATTGGGATCTGGTACTGTGAGCAGTGTCTTAAAATTTGACAGGCTATCGGGTGATCGCTGGATACTAATTTGTTTTAGTTGTTTATAATTATTATTCCAACTAATGACAACACGGTTGTTTCCTTTATTTACTACAGAAAAAGCAGGCAAAGAATCCTGTGCATAGGTAAATGCAGAAGTACACATCAAAAGGGACAGGATGATTTTTCTCATGGATATAGAACGTTAAAACAAAAAATTTCTTTTGATTTACACGACAAAGATAGGTATGCAGGCTACAAATAATTAAAAGATTAACGAACCTTTTTGCAGCGAGGCGTTTCCCTGTAATCCTCCGCTATGGATCATGAGTATTTTACTTGTCGAAGAGAAGTGACCTTTTGCTATCAAATCAAATATTGCATACGCCAGTTTTCCGGTGTATACAAAATCGGTGGGAATATTTGTAATCTTGTAAAATTCATTCATAAAATCGAGCAACGATGCATTGTATTTCGCATACCCGCCAAAATGATAATTCAAAAACAAACCAACATTATCAGCCGCATTTTCTAATTTCCATCCTTTTAGAACTACAATGCCAAGTGTATTTTGATTTGAAGAAGCACTTTTCTTTATCCCATTAAACATTGTCCCAGTGCCAACGGCACATGCTATATGAGTATAATTCTTCCCATCCGTATGCTGAAGAATTTCGCCTGCTCCTTTCTCTCCTTCTTTACCTGCGCCTCCTTCAGGAATGATATAGTATTTGGGAAATTCTTTTTTGATGGTTTGAAGGAATTCATGGTTGTTTCTTTGACTATACTTTTCCCTCGAAATAAATTTCAGATCCATTTCATTATTAGCGGCCTCAAGTAAAGTAGCAGAAAGCTGTGGAGGTTTTTCGCCACGAATTATGCCCATACATTTTATTTTTTGCAGGTAACAGGCATACGCCGTTGCCGCAATATGGTTTGACCAGGCTCCGCCGAAACTGATAATGCCTTTATAATTACCGGCATTAAAATTGTCAAGATGATATTTTAGTTTAAACCATTTATTGCCTGAAATGACAGGATGAATTTTATCAAGACGCAAGACATCAAGCTGAACATTTTTATCTTGCAAAAAAGGGACATGTATTTTGTCAGTTGTTATTTTTCTAAGCTCCGGAAGTTCCATGCAATAAATATAAGGTGAGTAGCTAATTTATTTATTTTCGCAGGTCTTTAAAATTATACGATGAAACCAACATTAGTGATATTGGCAGCAGGGATGGCATCGCGTTATGGAAGTATGAAACAGGTGGAGGGGTTTGGCCCGTCAGGTGAAACTATCATGGATTATTCCATTTATGATGCTATCCGTTCAGGTTTTGGAAAAGTAGTGTTTATTATTCGTAAACAGTTTGAAAAGAATTTTCGTGAGATCGTTGGGAAAGATATTGAAGGCCGGATAGAGATAGAATATGTTTTCCAGGAATTGAATAAATATGCAGATGGGTTTGAGATCCCAAAGGAAAGAACCAAGCCCTGGGGAACTGCCCATGCAGTGCTGTGTGCTGATGAAAAGGTAAGAGAACCTTTTGCAGTCATCAATGCTGATGATTTTTATGGGAAAGACGGTTTTGTAAAAGCTTATAATTTTTTGGTGAATGAATGCAATGAAAAAACATTCTCAATTATAGGGTATGAATTATTGAAAACACTTTCAGAACATGGAACGGTGAACCGCGGTGTTTGTGGGGTAGACAATAAAGGCAATCTTGTTTCTGTTGTTGAACGATTAAATGTTTCGAGGGTTGGTGATAAGATCGTTTGTAACGACGAACATTCACCTAAAGAACTTCCATTAAATACTCATGTGTCTATGAACTTTTGGTGTTTTCACCCATCCGTTTTTGATTACACAAAAAGAATATTTAAAGAATTCCTTTCACAGAATGCTTCGAATCCCAAGGCAGAATTTTTTATACCAATAGTGGCGGATAAATATATTAAAGATGGGGAAGGAGTGATAAAAGTGATTCCCACTTCTGCTCAGTGGTTTGGCGTAACCTATAAAGAAGATGCGCCAATGGTAAGAGAAAGCCTGCGGAAATTAGTCGATGCAGGAGAGTATCCTGAAAATCTCTGGGCAAAATAAAAGCTGCCGAAGCAGCTTTAAATATTCAAGGGTCTAAATAGTTCAATTCACTTTAACCATAAAGACATAGTCTTCGATCTTCTTTACCTGTTGTGCACGATCCATCCCTTTCAATGAAGAAGCCACTGGAGTTTTTACTTTCAATGAGGTATCAGTCTTTTTCAAATCATTTAATACAGCGTATATGTATTTTGATTGAATTGCAAAAACAACTCCTTCAGCCGAAATCTGGCGGGTACTAAGTATGCCAATCACTTCGCCGTTATGATTTAATACAGGTCCGCCACTGTTTCCCGGGTTAGCGGCAATTGCTATTTGACAACTTAATGTATCTCCGTTAAACCCGGTTGGAGCACTCAAATATCCCTGACCATATACCATGACATCGTTGCGTGGATAACCAAGGGTATAAATTGATTCAGCCAGGTCACTTGAAGATTTGCTGATACCGTAAGGAATATTCATCAAGGTTTTGAATGAATCATCTTCGATCTTCAGAATAACGAGATCCTTTGCAAAGTCAGTATAAACAACTCTTGCATTAAAGTTTTCACCCTTTTTATTTTGTACAACAACGGTTTTTGCATTTCTAACGACATGAGCATTGGTCACCAAATATCCTTTGTTGTCGATCATGAAACCTGTGCCGTTATATCGATAAGAAGGGTTCAGAATAATTTTTTTCTCGCTTTTATTATCAACATCTTTGATCTTATTATCAAGTTCCCTGTCTTTATTCTTTAATCCTTTCACTTCATTTACCAGTTCCTTTACTTGTGAACTTTCAATTTTAGGTGAAAGAGACCAAACTAACAAACTAATAGTAAGCGTGGTAATGCCGGCAATTGAAGCAGCGATCGCTGCAACCCTTTTATATTTTTTCCACAGGTAAATAACTTTTGCATTTCCTTTCAGCCTGTCTGAATTGATCATTCCTTTTTCAGCAAGATCGGTATGCACTTCATTTAATGTGGATTTGAACTTGCGCAGTTCACCTACTTCAGTCATTTGATGAATAAACAACGTATGTTCAACTACCAGTTGATCAACTTCTGGATTGGTTTTGCGCAATTGTTCAAAATGAACTCTTTCATCCGGTTTCATTTCACCACGGATGTAGCGTTCAACAGCTTCCAATAATTGAATATCTTCCATCACTTACCGTTTTTATATTGAGCGAAAAATAATTTCTTCAGTCGCATCAGGCATTTGTATTTCTGATTCTTGGCGTTATCAGCATTTGTATACCCAAACTGACTGGCGATATCCTGCATGTTCCTCTTTTGAATGTAAAATGCCTCGATCAAACTTTTGCAGGGTTCGCCTAAACTACCGATCGCCTTTTCCATCATCGCGAATTCCTGGTCCTTTTTTTCATATTCTTCCACATCCTCTTCTACCGGCACCGATGCTATAATGCCTTCTATTTCGTTTGTATACCGGTTATACTGCTGCAATCTCTTTAACCATATCCGCCGGCATACTGAATAAACGTAGGTTTTTATCTGGCAATTCAACTCAAAATTTCCTGACCTGGACCTCTCCAACAAAACGATCATCGATTCCTGGAAAATATCTTTGGCTTCCTGGGCAGAGCCGTTGTTATTGATAACCAAGCTTTGAACCATGTTAAAATTGTCCTTATAAATGGTTTCAACTGCCTTTTTATCCCCTAGTGCCAATCCTTTCAATAGCTCTTTTTCTTTAATATCAGGGTTCACTCGTCTTGATTTAATACAATTATTTGGAATTAGTAACCCAAAGAAAACCAAAAAAATCTATTTCAGGGCGGGTTACCTTTTACTTTATCCGGTATAAATGCCGAATTCTATTGTTTAAACAAAATCTAAAACAGAAAACATGAAAAAGCTTTTTATCGTATTGGCGATCGCAGCATTTGCTTCTTGCAGTGATGACAAGACTACTGAGTCAACAACAGAAACAACTGCTCCAGCACCAACTGAAACTGTTGCTCCAGCTCCAACTTCAACGGAAACTGTTGCTCCAACTTCAACTGATGCTGCAACTACTACAGCGACTTCAGCTCACTAAGATTTTCATATGGCAAGCAATCGTTAGAGGCCATCCCGAATCTTCGGGGTGGCTATTTTTTTACAAACAATCGTTCTTATAAAATTTTCAACCTAAAGACTTGCTACTTAAAAATCATTACTTATTTTTGAAGCATCATGACAATCGCAAAAGCATATCGTTGGTTTTATTTTTATTATTTCTTTAGCCAGAAGCCGGGATTGCTTTTGTTGAAAGCTCATTAAGTTTAAAAACTGAAATCAACATAAAGACTCCCGGCAAAAGCCGGGAGTTTTGTTTTATTATGAGTACAAAAGTTTCAATACAAGGCTATGAAGGCAGCTTTCACCAGGTGGCTGCACAACAGTTTTTTGATAAAAACGTGCAGGTACTTCCTTGTGCCACTTTCCGTGATGTGATAAAGGTCGCTTCTAATAAAAAAGAAAGCGATGGAGGAGTAATGGCGATCGAGAATTCAATCGCCGGAAGCATTCTCGCCAACTACAATCTTCTTCAAAAATCAAATCTCAAAATTATTGGTGAGATCTATTTACAGATCAGACAAAACCTTCTCGTAAATCCCGGAGTAAAATTGGAAGATATCCGCGAAGTGCATTCGCACACTATGGCATTGCAACAATGCTACGATTTTTTGGATAAACATAAATGGAAATTGGTAGAAACCGAAGACACAGCTTTAAGTGCCAAACATGTTCATCAGCATAAGAGCAAACATATTGCTGCAATTGCAAGTAAACTGGCCGCAGAGTTATTTCAGCTCGAAATTCTTGCTCCTAATATTCAAACTTTAAAAAATAATTATACAAGATTTTTGGTTTTACAAAGGCAGGATGTCGCTCAACCCGTGAATGATGCCAACAAGGCTTCTGTGAACTTTCATACAGATCATTCAAGGGGAAGTTTGGCAAAAGTGCTGACGAAGATTGCCGAAGGAGGAATTAATTTAAGTAAGCTGCAAAGCTTTCCAATTCCCGGCAGCGATTTTAAATACAGTTTTCATGCGGATATGGAGTTTGATTCTATCAATCAGTTTGAAACTGTGATCGACGAAATAAGACCGTTAACAGAAGAGGTAAAAATTTATGGAGTTTATAAGAGGGGTTTGTGGAAGTAATACAGAACCACGATTATCATGATTTTTAAATTGATTATTAGGAAAAAATGGAAACAAGTAAACGATTAGAGGGTATTGGAGAATATTATTTCTCACAAAAGCTGAGAGAAATAGATGAATTGAACAAACACGGAAAGAATATTATCAATCTTGGAATTGGCAGCCCTGACCAGCCGCCGCACCCGGATGTGATAAAAGTTTTACAGGAAGAAAGTTCAAAACCGAATGTTCATGCTTATCAATCTTATAAAGGCTCACCTATTTTGAGAAAGGCGATGAGTGATTGGTATAAGAAATGGTATAATGTTGATCTGGATCCTGACACAGAGATATTGCCATTGATCGGAAGCAAGGAAGGCATCATGCATATCTGCATGACCTATTTAAATAATGGAGATGAAGTGTTAGTGCCAAATCCTGGTTACCCAACTTACAGAAGTGCAGTGATGCTTGCAGGCGGGAAATGCAAAGAGTATAAACTGAGAGAGAAAAATAATTACGAGCCAGATTTTGATAAGATTTCAAAAAAAGGTTTGAAGAAAGTGAAGTTGATGTTTGTGAATTATCCCCAAATGCCAACAGGGCAATTGCCATCAAAAGAATTATTTGAAAAGCTTGTTTCATTTGGGAAAGAAAACAACATTCTCATCATTCATGATAATCCGTACAGTTTTATTCTGAATGAGAATCCAATGAGCTTATTAAGTGTTGAAGGAGCTAAAGATTGTGTGATCGAATTGAATTCACTAAGCAAGTCACAGAATATGGCTGGCTGGAGAGTAGGCATGCTTTGCGGGGCAAAAGAAAGAATTGAAGAGGTGCTGCGTTTTAAAAGTAATATGGACAGCGGAATGTTTTTACCTGTTCAGTTAGCTGCAGCAAAGGCTTTAGGTTTGGGAAAGGAATGGTATGATGAAGTAAATAAAGTTTATAAAGAAAGAAGAGAAAAAGTATTTGAATTGCTCGATTTGCTAGGCGCAAAGTATTCAAAGAAACAAGCAGGATTATTTGTATGGGCAAAAATTCCTTCGAAGTTTAAAAATGGTTTTGAATTAAGTGATGATGTGTTGTACAATTCAAATGTGTTTATTACTCCCGGGGGGATTTTTGGTGATGCGGGTGAGAAATACATAAGGGTAAGTTTATGTGCGCCGGTTGAAAGGTTTGAAGAAGCGACCAGGAGAATTAAGAATTAATAATTATGAATTAAGAATGTTATGGAACGAAAAAGAATAGCAATAGTTGGAGTTGGCCTTATTGGTGGTTCACTG
>DASTZB010000358.1:0-3567 GCA_035764525.1 Chitinophagaceae bacterium
ATTTTGACTCAATAGCTGTTATTGCTACGAGCAGCATCAGAAGAAAAGCACAGTGGTTGAATCGTTACCCTCATCATGCAATTGAAAACCTGAGAGGTAACCTAAATACGCGATTAAGAAAGGTGAGTGAAAGCAATTGGGATGGTGCTGTATTTGCTGCCGCTGGACTGGAAAGAATCAATCTTCGTCCCGCAAATAGTATTGAACTGGATTGGATGTTACCGGCGCCGGCACAAGGCGCCATTATGGTAGTTTGTCGGGAGATTGATGATTTTTGTTTAAATGCCTGTCATCATTTTAATGATCCGGATACTGCATTATGTACAAGGATTGAAAGAGATTTTCTGAGAACATTACTAGGGGGTTGCTCAACACCAATCAGTGCGTTGGCAATTATTAAAGCCGGTGAAGTTAATTTTAAAGGAAATATTTTTTCGCTTGAAGGAAGAGAAAAAGTTGAGATCGAAAAAACATATCCTGTTCACGGGTCCGGGGGATTGGGGATTGAGGCCGCCCATGAATTATTAAACAAAGGTGGAAAAGAAATAGCCGGGAATATTCGCTATGCAGCCAAATAAGATTTCAATATTATCAACAAGACCGCTTGATGATTCGTTAATTGAAAAAGCGAAGCAATTGAGTATTCAAATAGATGTTTTGCCTTTTATAGAAACGAAACCGATCGAATCTATAGAAGTGCAGCAGGAAATTGAAAATGCGTTATTGAAATCTTCAGCCGTGGTATTCACAAGTATGAATGCAGTGGAAGCAATAGCAAATGAATTGAATGAGCAGCATCCCGATTGGAGAATTTATAGTATAGGCAATACAACAAAACAATTGATAGAAAGATATTTCGGTGAAGAGGCAATTGCAGGAACCGCTGATTCAGCAGCAGAATTAGCAGAATTAATTGTTGAGGAAGATGATAGTGATGAATTATTTTTTTTCTGTGGTGATCAGCGAAGAGACGAGCTACCGGATATTTTACGCAACAATAATATTCGGGTGAATGAAATCGTGGTTTACCAGACGATCCCGGTGAAGCATAAAATTGAAAACCCTTATCATGGTATTTTATTTTTCAGCCCAAGTGCGGTAGAAAGTTTTTTCCGAAACAATAAAGTGGTGGATCAAACAATTTTGTTCGCTATTGGTAATACAACAGCAACGAAAATCAAAAAATACACAAATAACAGGATCATCATCGGCGATGAACCGGGTAAGGAAAACCTGGTAATGGAAATGATAAAACATTATACCTAAAAGAAAATTAAAAAAACTTAACCATGAGCAACCTTAAAAACGATTTATTATTAAGAGCCCTTCGGAAAGAGACAGTAGAACGTCCGCCAGTATGGATGATGCGCCAGGCAGGGAGATATTTACCCGACTATATTAAACTAAGAGATAAATATGATTTTTTTACCCGTGTTCAAACTCCTGAGCTCGCTTGTGAAATAACCTTGCAACCCGTTGAACAGGTTGGTGTGGATGCAGCAATTATCTTTTCAGACATATTAGTTATTCCACAGGCAATGGGTATGGAAGTATTAATGGAAGAAGGCAAGGGGCCTTCATTGCCCAAGGTCGTCAAAACACAAAAAGATGTTGATGGCTTGATAACAAAAAATGCAGAAGATAATTTGAAATATGTTTATGACGCATTGTCTCTAACAAAAATCGAATTGAACGGAAGAGTGCCTCTTATTGGTTTTGCAGGTGCACCCTGGACAATTTTATGTTATATGGTTGAAGGTAAAGGCAGTAAAACCTGGGATAAGGCAAAACAATTTGCTTACACTCAACCAGGACTTGCACATGAGCTGTTACAAAAAATCACCGACGTCACAATAAATTACTTAAAAGCACAAATAAATGCCGGCGCTGATACAGTTCAGGTCTTTGATAGTTGGTCAGGGATACTTTGTCCGGAAGACTTCAAAATATTTGCACAACCTTATTTATTACAGATTGCTGATGCTTTGAAAGATGAAGCACCCGTGATCCTTTTCCCTAAAGGAAGTTGGTATGCATTAAAAGATCTGAGTAACAGTAGTGCAGCAGGAATAGGAATTGACTGGTGCGTATCTCCGCGATTAGCAAGAGAGCTGACAAAGAATAAGATCACTCTGCAAGGGAATTTTGATCCGGCAAAATTGCTAGCACCAATTCCGCAAATTAAAGATTGGGTGAAAGAAATGATCGAGGGGTTTGGCACACAAAATTATATTGCCAACTTAGGACATGGCATCACACCGAATGTTCCTGTTGATCATGCAAAAGCATTTGTAGAAGCGGTGAAGGAATATTCATTGGTCACTTCGTGAGTGTATCGGACATGAACACAAAAGAAAATTGGATATCATTCATTCACGATCTGCAAGATCACATTTGTTCTGCTTTGGAGCAGATAGATGGTAAAGCAACTTTCATAGAAGATGACTGGGAAAGAGCTGAAGGTGGTGGCGGCAAAACAAGGGTCATCGCCGATGGAAATGTGTTTGAAAAAGGTGGCGTGAATACTTCTGTCGTCTACGGCGATGTAAATGATGCAATGAAGACACAACTTAAGATCAATGGTGCTAAATGGTTTGCTTGTGGTTTGAGTTCAGTGATTCACCCGGTAAATCCATTTGTTCCTACTGTTCATTGCAATTATCGCATGTTCGAATTGTATAATGAAAACAATGAAGTAATCGATCGTTGGTTTGGCGGAGGTACAGATCTTACTCCTTATTATTTATATGAAGAGGATGCAAAACATTTTCATCAAACTTATAAGAATGTATGTGATGTGTTTGATGCATCGTTTTATCCAAGGTTTAAGAAAGAATGTGATAACTATTTTGTGAACTGGCACCGCGATGCGGAACGAAGAGGTATTGGCGGAATCTTTTATGATTACCAGCGCCCCGATGATAATCATGATGTGGATTTTTGGATGAGTTTTGGAAAAGCCTGCGGAAATGCATTTATTGACGCCTACATTCCAATAGTTGAAAAAAGGAAGAACACAAGTTTTACGGCTGAAAATAAATACTGGCAGGAAATAAGACGTGGACGATACGTAGAGTTTAATTTAGTTCATGACCGTGGTACTTTATTCGGCTTAAAAACAAATGGACGGATTGAAAGTATTTTAATGAGTCTTCCTCCAACGGTTCGTTTTGAATACAACTACCATCCAAAGGCAGGATCGGGGGAGGCTGATTTGATCGATGCTTGCCTGCATCCAAAAGAATGGGTAAAATAGTAATAGAAAAAATATAAATTTTAAAAATGAAAACAGCTTTATTGGTCATCGACATTCAAAATGACTATTTCCCTGATGGAAAAAATGAATTAGTAAACAGTTTAGAAGCCAGTCTGAAAGCCAAGGACCTATTGGAACATTTCAGACAGAGGAATTTACCGGTTGTGCATATTCGCCATTTGTCGGTGCGACCCGGATCTACTTATTTTATTCCCGATACAGAAGGTGCAGAAATTCATGCCAATGTACAACCGTTGCAAAATGAGCATATCGTGACAAAGTATTATCCGAATAGTTTCAGGGAGACAGAT
>DASTZB010000359.1:0-2242 GCA_035764525.1 Chitinophagaceae bacterium
AACTTCAAACAACATGAACGAACAAAATTTTAAGAACCACTATCGTTATATTTTTATATGGCATATAGTTGCCTCATTAGCTATACTCCTGGTATTGGTTGGCAGTATAATCACATTTGTCCATTCTGACGGAAATCTTCGCCATGCCTCTCTTATGTTGATCATTATTTCGCTGATATTGGTGATCCTGTATTGGTATACTCGTGTCTTCGCATTAAAAGCACAGGATAGGGCCATTCGTGCAGAAGAAAATTTCCGCCATTTTATTTTAACTGGTAAACCACTTGACAGTCGTTTGCGAATGTCTCAAATTGTTGCTTTGCGTTTTGCATCCGATGAAGAATTTCCTTCACTAGCAAAAAAAGCGGCCGATGAAAAATTAATCGCCAAGGAAATAAAAGCGACAATAAAAAACTGGCGGGCAGACTATAACAGGGTTTAAAAATAAATAAACGGGTTCTTGATCAGGAATGGAGCAAGGAAAAATCCGATCCAGGTAACAAGAATCAAAAACTTGCCTGTAAGTGAAAGATCCTGTATAAGACTTCTTTGCAAAAGACCTTGTATAATAATTATTATCTGATCTTCTTTTGATGATATTTCATAAGGCGGTGATGGCTGTACATCTTTAAATTGCGGATAATATTTTATCACAGCATTTCTGATTTTCCAGTACTCCGCTGCCGTTAGTTCTTCATAACTTCTCATCAGGTCAATACCCTCAGCTTCGATCTTTTTTTCAATGCGTTCATGTTGCAGGTCGCCGACCATTCGGCTTATCATCATGAACGGAAAAAGTAATAAGAATAGATATCCTGAGCTTATAGCAACCCAACTCATCAATGCAACAGACAGGAGGACAAAAATTTTCCCGAGAATGTTATAATCGTCAAGAAACAAACGATGTAATAGCTGGCCGCCATCAAGCGGATAAACTGGCAATAAATTCAAAACATTCAGGAAAATAAATATCCAGGCTACATTTTTAAGAAAATCCACATCAAGCTGAAGGGATAAAAAATGCAGAATAACGCCAAGAAAAATTCCTGGAACAGGTCCTGCCAATAAAATGATCGCTGATTGTTTTTGTGACACCTCTTGTTTTTTTCCGGAAACATATGCGCCCAACAACGGGATAAAAAACATTCCCAGGTCCCGGTATTTGTAAATTTTCATTGCTACAAAATGACCAAGCTCATGAAAAACTACAACCCCGGTTAAAACAATTACCAGTGCCCAGGCTGAATAAGAATCACCAGTGGTTCGCCTGAAGAAGAAATAACCAATGACGAGGAAAAAAGCAAGACTCCCAAGGGATTTTAACCAGACATACCGGCTGCTTTTAGGTTCTTCAAGCTCCGGCTTCGCGATCTCTATGGGTTTTTCGTTATTTGCTGGTAATATTTGATCCATCTAACAGGTTATTGAAAATAACGTTCTATTGTTTTCTTTAGTGCTTCAGGCATGGCAGTTCTTTTCATCCCTTCTTTTTCCATAAAGTATAAAATGATCTTGCCAACACAAAGTAATTCCTCTTGTTCATTATATACTTCGTGATGAAACTCAATTTTATGATGCAAAGGCAGCTCTTTTAAAAAAGTTTTGATCGTAAGCAGGTCATCATACAAAGCGGGGCGAAGATACCTTGCATGCACATCGACTACTGGCATTATTACACCCATTTTCTCCATATCTGCGTAAGTAAATCCTAAATGACGAATTGATTCAGCTCTTGCGACTTCAAAATAGGGGAAAAAATTGCTGTGATATACTATTCCCATCTGGTCAGTCTCAGAATAGCGTACTCTTATTTTTGTTTCTGAAGTAAACATATTAAATGTTGCTTTCTATTTTTTCACCGCCAATTTCATATGATGGATCTTCTTTCCCAAAAAATGAAGCGATATTTTTAGAGGTAATTAATAATAAGGCACTAATAATAAAACCGATCACTGAGTTCCAGAATTTGATCTTATCTGTTCGCCATTTATCGGGTTCAAAATCCTCGCCATATTGCTCAGCGCTTAAAAATTTTCTTGCCATATATTGAATTATATCTGGTATTGTTTGCAAAAAAGAGCTTAAACAAACGGCCATGATGATCACATGAAGCACCGCAACTTTATTTAGTTTGACTTCTAAAGATTCGTCATGGTCGCGGCAAATAAATCTTGCTAATGGTTTAATATTCCTGGCTAGTAGAAAAAAGGTGATCGTATAAAATGCAAAGAACAGAACAGTC
>DASTZB010000360.1:0-3404 GCA_035764525.1 Chitinophagaceae bacterium
AGTTTTTAAAAGATACAACTAAGTCTTCGCCATGGAGATCTGCTTCGCCTGAAAACATCAATAATTTTTCAGCTGCCGCATATTATTTTGCACGACTATTACAACAACAATTAAAAGTTCCCGTTGCTGTTATCAACGATAGCTATGGTGGCTCGCCGGCTGAAGCTTTTATGAATATTGAAGCATTAAAAGCCTTTCCTGAAATAAAAGTGCATACTGCAACTGATACATTCAGGCTTAATAATCGTAGTGCAACCGCATTGTATAATGGAATGATACATCCTATAGTTGGTTATACGATCAAAGGATGTCTTTGGTACCAGGGCGAAGCAAATGCTGACCGGCCAGATCAATACGAAAAATTATTCCCGGCTATGGTGGCGCAATGGCGCACCGAGTGGGGACAAGGAGAATTTCCATTCTATTTTGCACAAATTGCTCCATATAACTATGCACAATTCCCGGCGCCAACCCGTACTGAAAAAAATAACTCCGCTTACCTGAGAGATGCGCAAAGGAAATCTGCGATCACCATTCCCAACAGCGGGATTGTTGTATTAATGGATAATGGCGAAGAATTAAGTATTCACCCTGCTGATAAAGAAACGGTAGGTAAACGTTTTGCCTATTTAGCTTTAGGTAACACTTATCAATGGAAAGGTTTTGCCTGGCAAAGTCCGTCATATGATTCACTTCTCATCAATGGAAATATAGCAACGATCAAATTTAAAAATGTACCAAATGGTTTGACATCCTATGGCAAGCCATTAACTCAATTTGAAATTGCAGGGGCTGACAAAGTATTTCGTTCTGCAGCCGCTATTATCCGAAATGGAACAATTGTTTTATCATCACCATTGGTCACAACGCCGGTTGCCGTTCGTTATGCTTTCAAAGATTTTTTAGTTGGAGAGCTGTTTAGCACAGAGGGTTATCCGGTGAGTAGTTTCAGGACAGATGATTGGTAACCCCTGTCCCCTAAAGGGGAACTTAGAACGAATAGTTATTTTATTTATTAAAATATCTATAATAGTAGATATTATTTTGGCCCAAGCTTTATTTCTATTATCATCTTTTGTTGCGACGCTCCATTCAAGGTTCTATTCAACATTGAACAATTGCGTCGCAGTTTACCCAGAGCGAAGCGAAGGGCTGCACTCTTGTGCTGTATGAATTCTATTCAGCAATTATTGCAGCATCATCACGGCATCTTTTTTTCTTTCTTCAGGGAACACTTTTAATAAGATCATCTTGCCATCTTTTAGTTCAGCTTCAATAGTTGTATTATAAGGTGCATGCAATTTAAAATGCACATCTATGTTCTTGGGCCACGCAGGAAACAATAAGATCCTTTTATCATCCACTTGCAGCAACATCTCCTGCAAGCCAATCATGCCACTTCCACGCTAGTTGTGATCAGGCACCCAATCAAAACCTGGCCCCCAGAATGCGGGGAACCTTCTTTCTGAATTTTGAAGTTTTAATGAAGTAAGTTTCCAAGCTTCATCAGTTAATCCTAATCTTGCTGCCCAGATATTGTCCTGTTTCCAACCAACATGACTTCTGAATTTTACAACATTGGTATCATAGTTCCATGTATTGATAGCAGTGTCTAATCCAGGTTTTCCTATTCCATAGATTCCCCATGGGTAAACAGCATATAGTTGAGGTGACTCAGTATTGTTCGCTCTCTCCCACATCTTCGCAGGGGAAATTGTAACACGACCATTATAATTTCCAAAACTCAAACCCGGAATTCGTTGCAACAGGCTATCAAGCTTTGATTTTTTTTCCGGAGTCAAATAATTTGCCGGCAATACTAATAATCGTTTTATAATAGTTTGTAATGCCGCTATCGTTGAAGTTGAGTTATAAGCCATCTTAAAAGTTTCAGCGCCACTGCCTGGGTATAAGATCAGCTTACCATCACCATCCAATGCTTTTACTCCACGCTTTTTAGCGAGATATTGATAGTGTTCATCAAAGAATCTTAAACAACTTTCAATAAAAGAAATTTTATCACTGATATCCTTACCTGTGTATTGTTCTTCTTCCAGCATCATTAGGCAGAATTCAAAAATTGTATCCCATGTATATTCAAGCCATGCATTGTATTCAACACCTTTATCAAAATCAACTGGTCGCTTTGTTCCATACTCAGCATAATCAGGTAAGCCATAATTTTCCAATTGTTCAGTAAAGCAGGCTCCATCATGATTCCAATATACTTTACTTCGTTGTTCTGCATTTTTTAAAATGCGTAAATAAAAATCAAGTTGCGATTGCAACAGGTCCCAATCACCATTTTTGATCATGGGGAAGTAAACTAATCGTTGATTTTGTGCTGTGTGCAATCCACCACCCCAATTGCGATAATCAGGGGTCAGCTTAAAAGAAGTATCAGTATAAACAGGATCAACAGTAAAAAGTCCGCCATTAAATTTTGTAGGCCATGATCCCCGGGCATTACATGCAAGCATGTAGCGGAACAATTGAAAGTTTCTTCCAACTTCCCACGACCTGGAATTTGTATTTGTTTCGTCTATCCGGATAAAACTTCTGCCCCAGAATTCTTTCCACCATTGTTGAGTTTTATTAAAAGCTCCTTTGATTTCAGATGCTGATTTTTTTACCGAAGCTAATCCCTGTTTCCATGTTTCAATATTTTCCACCTGTGCAGTGTGCAAATAAAGGCTCAATGAATGCCGTTTAGATGCGGTGGAGCTTTTCAATTTCCATCCCTTGTAATCTGTATTGGCATATACTCCTTCAAAAGTTCCTGCAGGCTTAAAGTTTTTTCCACTCAATAACCCGCCAAATGTTAAATGTTTTAAAGGATTGTATAATTCATTTTTTACAGCGTCCATTCCCTGCTGCGTTACAGTTGCATCGAAAATCGTTTCGGCATTATTATGATGGTAAAACAAAATTTCATCGCCAATAAAATCTATATTGTCTTTCTTGTAAACATTATTCTTTGGAGCAGCCCATTTCCATGAATTACCAAAATTTTCCCTTGCTTTAACAACTCTATCCTGGTAACGCCAGCTTTCGTAAATCGCTTCAACTGAAATTTTTTTGTTGGCGTCAATATCAATATGGGCAACGGGGTTAAAAACATCTGCCCATATTCTCACCGTAGCTTTTATTCCATTATTTTCTCCTGTTACAGTTACATATCCTCCCTGCAAATGCAATTCCTGTTTAAAGGTCTTTCCATCAAATGGATTTGGAAAAAGTTTAACCCTTATTCTTCCGGCCTTCATCAATGCATTGTCTTCACTGAAACTTCCGCTCCGCGCAAAATAGATCAGCAAGTCACCATTCTCCACCCACCCATTTATTCCAATGTCACCGCCACCACAAGGCATAGACTCTGATGAATTTTTACTTTGCGTCGTCCA
>DASTZB010000361.1:0-2149 GCA_035764525.1 Chitinophagaceae bacterium
AGAACAAATATTAGCCGCATTAAAAACATACGAGCATATTGATGCAAAAAAATTAAAGGAAAATCTTTTTTACTTTTTACAACAGATAGTTCCTGTTGCTGAAGAATGTGGTTTAAAAATGGCGATTCATCCTGATGATCCTCCATATCCTGTTTTGGGTTTACCAAGAATTGTAAGTACAGAGCAAGATGCAGCTGATCTTTTAAATGCAGCTCCGTCATCTGCAAATGGTTTGTGTTTTTGCACAGGTTCGTTTGGCGCAAGACCGGATAATGATCTTCCTAAAATGTTGAAACGCTTTGGCGACCATGTTCATTTTCTTCATTTGAGAAATACAAAAAGGGATGAAGAAGGAAATTTTTATGAAGCCGATCATCTTGCTGGTGATACGAACATGTATGATATTGTAAAAGAAGTATTGCTGATACAAAAAAGAAGAAATATTTCCATACCAATGCGTCCTGATCACGGGCACCAGATGCTTGATGACCTTAAAAAGAAAACCTATCCCGGTTATTCTGCCATTGGAAGATTAAGAGGGCTTGCTGAACTAAGAGGGCTTGAATATGGCATTCATCAAACTTTGGCGGGAAAAGTCTAAGTCGCGCCTTCTTTTCCTTTTTAAAAAAACATTTACTTCATCGTAACAAACTATTCTAATTTACATCGACTCATAAACTTATTTTTGTAGTTGAATGAAACAACTTAAGACCCTAAATAAGTATTTCTGGAAATACAGGGTAAGACTTGGTATCGGCGCATTGTTTATTGTTGTCTCCAACTATTTTGCTGTACTGGTGCCGCAAGTCACCAGGTTTATAATCGACCATGTTCAAAAAAGCATTGATGCGACACAAGGTATCGTCAAACCTGTTGCTACAAAGCCTGATCGTGAGTATGATTTTTTTGTACTAAAATTTATTAACTGGGTAGAAACTAATTTTTCCCAAAGATCTGATCTGTCTAAGATCGTTATCTTTTGTGGTATCACTATTTTATTACTTGCATTGCTTCGTGGATTTTTTATGTTCCTGATGCGGCAAACGATCATCGTGATGAGCAGGCATATTGAATACGATCAGAAAAATGAAGTGTTTCAGCATTATCAGCAGCTTGATACTTCGTTTTACAAAACACATAGCACGGGCGACCTGATGAGCCGGATGGCCGAAGATGTAGCAAGAGTACGAATGTTTACCGGTCCTGCTATTATGTACCTTATAAATCTTGTAGCGCTTATTTCTCTTAGCTTATTCTACATGCTGAAAAAAGATGTAGAACTGACAGTGTATGTGCTTGCTCCATTGCCCATACTTGCCGTCACAATTTATTATGTAAACAGTATTATCAATAAAAGAAGTGAAAGGATACAGGCATTGCTTGCCAACCTTACTACAAATGCACAAGAATCTTATTCGGGCATACGTGTGATCAAATCATTCGTGCAGGAAAAAGCGATGTTAGGTTTCTTCGAAAAGAACAGTGAAGAATATAAAAAAAATGCGATCGGGCTTTCTAAAGTTGAATCTCTTTATTTTCCTTCTATGGCGTTGCTTATTGGATTAAGCACCCTGCTTACGATCATGATCGGTGGATATTATTATATAAACGAGCCGGGACGAATGTCGCTGGGAACGATTACAGAATTTGTGATCTATATAAATATGCTTACGTTTCCCGTCAGTGCTATTGGATGGACGGCCAGTATGATCCAACGAGCAGCGGCTTCGCAAAAAAGACTAAATGAGTTTTTAGATACTCAGCCTGCTATCTATGATCTGCCATTGGCTAAAAAAATTAAGATCGAAGGCAATATAGAATTTAATGATGTAGACTTTACTTATTCCCATACAGGCATTGAGGCATTGAAGAATTTTAGCTTATCGATAAAAAAAGGAGAAAAGGTAGCGATCATTGGAAGAACGGGCAGTGGAAAATCTACCGTTGCACAGTTGTTATTGAGAATGTATGACACTACAAAAGGAACAATTGAGCTTGAGAAAACAAACATCCGGGAAATTGATCTGAAATCATTGCGGGAACAAATTTCTTATGTACCCCAGGATGTTTTTCTTTTCAGCGACTCTGTTGCCAACAATATTTCATTCGGAATGAAAGATGGCAGTAATATGCAAGTGGAGAAAGCTGC
>DASTZB010000362.1:0-6166 GCA_035764525.1 Chitinophagaceae bacterium
CCGCATTATGATTTTTCAAAGGTATTTACTGATAAACTTGATCTGAAGATCAAAGAGATCTCGGGAATAGTATGGGATAATCAAAATGATGAATTTATTGCCCATAATGATGAGAAGGGAATTATTTATTACCTGGACCGGGATACAAAAGGAATAAAAAGAGAATTTGTTTTTAGCGAAACAAAAGGAGACTATGAAGACATTGCTATGGCAAAAAAAGATATTTATGTATTACGAAGCGATGGTAAATTATTCAGAATAGTTACGGACAGCACCGGCAAGCAAAATACATTTGATGCAGGCCAGTTGCAATCATCAGGGAAAAATGATTTTGAAACATTATATTATGATCCGGAAAGAAGAGCATTAGTAATGCTTTGTAAAAATTGCAGCACCGATGATAAGAAAGTTGTAAGTGCTTACGCGTATTACCCGGATTCTATCGGGTTTGATAATAAGCCACTTTTTACAATAGATGTAAAAAAAATAGATTCATTGTCTCCAAGACCTACATCAAGATTTCAACCATCTGCTGCAAGAATACACCCGGTACTTAAAAAACTTTTCATTCTTTCTTCTGCAAGCAATCAATTAGTAGTAACAGACCTTGAAGGAAATGTTGAAAATGTTTATATGCTGGCATTAAAATTATTTCCCCAGGCAGAAGGATTGACTTTTAAAACCAATGGCGATATGTATATTTCAAATGAAGCAGTAAGTTCCAAAGCAGAATTATTGAAATTTACTTATATACAATAGCAAATGATAATTTTATTTCTCTAAACCTTCATCCTTCAATGCCCTTCTAGCAATATATTTTTTCTCGATGCGGTGAATGATATTAAGCGATAACACCAGCCAGATAAAACCAACAGCGATCCCTGCGATCACATCGCTTGCATAATGAACTCTTAAATATATTCTGCTAAAGCTGATAAGAAGAATAAATAGTACAAAGAAGATAGTCAATACTATTTTCAGCCATTTTTGTTTTACTTCATGCCAAATAACGAAGATGACAAGTCCATAGAATACGACACCGATCAATGCATGCCCGCTCGGGAAACTATAACCATCCACTTTTTCAATTACAGGGATATCAGGTCTTGCACGTTGAAAATAAAATTTCAAAATAAATTTTAATAAAAGACTGCTCAGTGCTAATGCCGCGATGCGAATGGCAAACCATCTTTTTTTCTTATAAATAAAATAGCTGATCAAAAAAATATTCAGTGGTATCAGCGCATCATGTTTGCCAAAGAAGGTAATAAAATTCATGAAGCGGGTACGGTCCGGAGTAATGTAAGGACGTAATGCAGCGAAAACATCATCGTCAAAAACAAAATTTTTCAGCACAAATATTTCACGGGCGGCAAAAATAAAAACGATCAACGCTAAAAGCATCAGCAATACAACTAAAAACTCAATTGTAAAAATTGAAAGCCAGGTCTGTCTTTTTTTTATCTCCGTTGTACCCATACAGGCAATACCAATTAGATTTTTAAAGCAAATAATTCAAGATTTTCATTTTTACCTTTCAGGTCTACTTCTCCCATACTTTCACTTTGCCAATCTTTCATTTCAAGTATATCAATAATATCTTTTGACACCAAAAATTTTTGATTCAGATCCGTACAGGCACTCCGTATTCTTGATGCGGTGTTAATAGTATTGCCACTCATTACCAATTCTTTTTTTGAAATACCTACCTGTCCGACAGTGACAGTGCCCATATGCATACCTGCCTTATATTCTGGAACGATATCATAGTTCCGCATAAAAACATCGGTGTTTATATTTAGTATTTTCCTTGATTCAATTAAAGAGTTGATCGCCTTTTTTGCATTTGCTTTTGAACTGGGCCACCAGGCAACAATTTCATCTCCCACATACTGATAAACCCGTCCATCATGTTCCATAATGCCAGCGGAAATGCAAAAAATAAAATCACGGATGAACTCGAAATAGTTATTCCCCAATTTTTCTGCTATAGGCGTCGAATTACGCAGATCTATAAAAACAATTATTCTTGATTCTTCCCGTGGTCGCAAATATTTTCCCAGGAAAATTGCTAAAAAAACACCGGGTGAATATTTCTCATTTACTTCGATAGCCAATTGTGTCCATATATATAAAACGGTCCACTCAGCCATTTTTGGTATTATCCATTGTGTTCTAAAAGTGTTTTGCAGAAATCTATCTAACGCTACATCTAAAGATCGATGCCTTATTATTAACTCAAAAGATATATAGATCAAAAAACTCATGATTAGGCCAGCTGCTATAAGGATCAGGGTTTTGAGAACAAAATGGAGCCAGGGCGAGTAACCTCTAAAAAATCTTCTCAATACAGAGATAAGCAGGAAGCCAATAATAAAACTTACCAATAATACATTCAATTCACGCAGCAGGATCGCCTTGAAAGTATTCGAACCAGGTTCCTGGTACTTAAATAAAAATGAGTCGGTGCTCATTTGTATAAGGAAAAGGATAAAGTCGGCAAGTGTCCAGCTTAATGCAATAATTATGATAATGGGTAATCTTCGTTTATTTACTACCGATCCGCTTGGCACTATTAATTTTGTAAGACTCATGAGTGGTATCTAGCAACTATTCTGCCACCAACCTCTTTTGGCTTGTTTTAAAAGATTTGCTATCCCTCGTATTTAATAACTGAGGTTTATTTTAGTTCCCAAAACAAAATTGAACATATTTTCATTGCCTGTGAAACCAACGGAACCGGAGATCATGAATTTGTTAAAAGGAATGAAGTAAAATCCTCCACCATATGCTTTACGCCATACTTTGGAATTTTCCCCATCCAGCCAAACACGTCCAATATCAAAGAAACCAGTAAGACCAACAGGTCCGGGAATAAGATAAGATTTCAAGTTGAAAAGCCTGTACCTTAATTCCGTACTTCCATATAAAGTTGATTTGCCAACATACCTGTTAGCCCGAAAGCCGTGTAAATTATTGTTACCAATAGCCACTGCCTGGAAGAATTCAAATGATTTATTAAATATCCGGCTGCCGCCAAATGAAACAACTCCAATCAATTTTGCAGGATCACTCAAGCTTGCATAAATCGTCATATCGGAGCTGATCTTTGTAAATGGATTGCTGGTTTTTGTAAGTCCAGCCACAGAAAGAAGTTCATTTTCCCAGTGTACACCGCGGGTTGGAAATACTTCATTATTCTTATTATCAAAATACATAGCCAGCTTAGCGCCTAAATATGTTTTATCAGAATAGATGTGGTTTGAATCAATTGTGAAAGGTTTGCCCAATATCCTGTCAACATTATCTGCATACTTATTCGAATAATAGTAGAAATATGGTCCCGCCATTAACTGAAGTCTTTCAAAAATGCGTTGGCGAAATAATACCTGGAATTCAACTGCTTTGAACTGAGTCCTGTAAAAATCATAGTTTTTATGGTCTTCAATCTTTGTTGTGTTACCAAATCCAAAAAAATTATTCACTTCGGGTAATCCTAGTTTACCTTTTAAAAGAAGATCAATGTTATGGGTGATGTGATTGATCTCTCCATCATATTTGAACCGGTAACTTCCTGTATTGAAGGAATGATAGACGCCGAATTTATGATCGGTAGCATATGGATCGTTTCTAAAACCATAGGTTCGTTTTGAAAATCCTGCTCCCACTATGAAGCCATCATCCGAATTAGCGCCGATCTGAATTCGCGGAAATTCACTTGTATTATATTTAAAACCAAGTATGCTATAAGAATTAACAGGAGGATCTTTTGAAAAACGATTTTTAGTATGACTTTGATGCTGAATGTAATTGCCTTCGACATTCATATCATAGATCAGGTTCTCGACATTACCACGTATATTAAATGTATCATTTCCTCTACCACCGATGATGCGCAACTTGATCCTTGATTTGGCATTTTCATCAATATCAAAAACGTCATCATCACCCAAGCCATAGAGGCGGATCTCATGGGTAGTTGATGGTTCAAATATCCTGTCATACATCAAAAAGCTTGTATCGTTTCCTGCCTCCCTTCCATACATTCGTACCTGCAGCCCATTGCCATTATTACTTACTTTAAAATACTCTTTTTGATTACTCCCAACTACGTTCACGTCTTTTGAAATGAAACGATAGTAAGTTATTCCCGCTTTTGTCAATTCATTTCTCCGGCTTATAAGTTTATCTTCAATCGTTTTTCCATCCATCGGGTAAATTTCTTTCGGCAATTTTTTTACTGCTTTTGTTATTACACTATCAGTAAGCTCCTGTTGTACCTTAGCAATTGTTTTTTTCCATTCATTTTCATCAAGGTCAGTAAGAAATAACCTGTCAAAATCTCTTGCAGTATAATTAAACCAGTTTACCTGTGGAATATCTTTTCTGAAACCTACAAGAAATGGTAAAAGGTTTTTACTGCTTCTCTTTAATAACAGCCCATCAGAATAAAAATAAGCCTGGTCCCTGTCACGTGGGATTGGAAAATATAATTTTCCTTTTCCGGTATCAGTGGTTGCCCATTTCCATTGATCCATATTACGATCAAAATCCCCGATGATTATATCCAGCAATCTTGCCCTTAACACTGCAAACTGATCAGCTCTATGATCATTTTCTTCGAGCAGATGATTAAAAACCTTTGCAGTACTTTTTGTTTCGGATGCTTCAAAGGACGCATCTCTTTCTTCCAACATGCAAACAGTATTTGCAAAATAGGGACGGTAAAATCCAAGATTGGGATCATCAGGTACAAAAAATAATTCCGGGTGAGGAACTTCAATGTGCAGTGCCTTTGCTAATTCCGGAATAGTAAGCGCCGCATAGGGATGCGATGCGGAGTTAAAATCTTTGACAAGATCCGGGGATATAGTACCTCTGAATTCTGGAGGTAAAGCTCCGGTTGGAATTTTATCAACCTGGCGTAAGACCCAATCTTTTCCATTTTTATCTTTCAAGCGTAATGATCTTGTTTGCACACTACCACCTAATCCTTTCATATCAAAACCACCTTTTTCTTTTTTGATATTAAAAACTTTCATGTTTACCGGGGTTGACCATTCCGGTCGATAGTTCTGGCCAAGAATAGTTTTTCTAAAACCTTTGATCGGTGGGTGTTTATCACTTGCAGAAATCGTAAACGTATCCTTGTATTGCACGTTTGGAACATTCACTTCACGTTTAGCAGAATCCCCCGTTGGTTCGGGAATAGAAGAGAAATTAAATAATGTTGTGCCAAAAGAATTTCTTACAGAATCAGTAACTGTATAAAATGAAACAGTCACATTTTTATTTGTCGATACTTCCATTACTGCAAATCCCCTTACTTGATCTGCATACAAGCTATTCTTCGCTTTCGAAACCCTATTTGTCTTAGAACCGCCGCCACTCACTATATAATTATAACTACTATCCCGTATCATTTGCAAACCATGATCATGTCCTGCTACAAAGACAACATGCGGATTCGATCTTACCGCATCTGTTACCTTGTTTATCATGTTTGCATAATTGGGATGAGTGAGATCCTGCGGTGTACCGAATACACTTCTTGTTATTGGATAAATAGATCCAATAACCGGTAATGGTATCCAAAGTTTAGGGTTTATATCAGTAAATGGGAAAATATGATGCTTTAATTGAAAGAAGCCACCATGCACACTATTACTTTTAAATGGATGATGGCAGGCAAGCAACACCAATTTTTTTGAATTGCGGGTAACAATGTCCTCGATCTGTGTTGTGAGTTCATCAGGGGTTTTGCAATCGCAATCAGATTCAATGCCCGGTTTATCATAAGAGTGTATCCACCACTGGCTATCAAAAATTACCACTGTCACATCATCTCCAAGACTTATTTCTACAGGGCCTGGGCAACCATCTTTAGGATAGAACTGAACGTTGGGCTTATTTAATATATCTACATATACCTGTTCACGAATTATAGTTTCGTAGCCATCTCTTGCTCCATTGTTCCAATCATGATTGCCAGGGATCATGATCACACGGGCTTGTGTACCTTCCACAACAGATAACTGAGAATCTAAGACTGCTTTGGCTGCCTGGTATTGCGCAGATTGATCATCGGGAAGACCACTATCATATAAATTATCGCCAAGAAAAAACACAGTGGTTTTTTTATCAAGTTTGATAAATTGCTTTATAG
>DASTZB010000363.1:0-2547 GCA_035764525.1 Chitinophagaceae bacterium
ATCTCTTTGGTAGTCATATAAATTTTTATTTATTGAAGCTAACCGAAGCCGTTTTATTTCCGAACATTTTAAATGCCGCAAAACAGATACCCATTAATAAGAAATAAACCAAAGCCAATTTAAGATTATAGATCGTCATCGCTACTAATGAAACAATGGCAATTACTAAAGCGACTATAGGAAATACAGGATACATTGGCACTTTAAATGGTCGTTCCAGGCCTGGTTCTTTTTTTCTCAATTGTAACAATGATACCATAGACACAATGTATAAAGTTAAAGCACCAAAAACAGATATGGTAATTATCTCGGCTGTCTTGCCTGTCAACAAAGCCACAATACCAATGATCATATTAATGAGCAACGCATTAGAAGGCGTCTGGAATCGTGGATGAATTTTTCCAAGAAACGCAGGAGCCATTTTTATTCTGCCAAATTCAAAGCTGGATCTGCCTGCGGCGAGAATGATCCCATGAAAAGATGCGATCAATCCAAACAACCCGATCGTTATTAATAAATGATAAAGTACATTATTTCCTCCTACAATTTTACCTAATGCTAATGGCAATGGCGAATCTGAAGTAGTGCCGTCTGGTTTATAAACGACGGCTTCCCAGCCTGCAACCCCGACTGAACTGATAAAAGTAAGAATACATAAAACAACCAAAGTGAAAATAGCCGAACCGAATCCGATCAAAATGGTTCTTTGCGGATTAATGGCTTCCTCGGCTACATTGGCCACTCCTTCGATGGCAAGAAAAAACCATATCGCAAAGGGAATTGCTGCAAACACTCCCTCCCATCCATTTGGAAATGCATTGTGTTGTAAATTTTTTATTTCAAGATGTGGTAATGTGATACCACTAAACAACAATAATTCTCCCACTGCAAGAATAGTGATCACTAATTCAAAAGTTGCCGCCGCTTTTATTCCATAAATATTTAAAGCAGTAAAAAGCAGGTATACAAAAATTGCTATCCCCAAAACTGGCAATTGAGGAAAAAACAAATTGAAATATGCACCAATAGCAAATGCAATAGCAGGAGGTGCAAATATGAACTCAATGTTTTGTGCCATGCCGGAAATAAAGCCAAGATCACGGCCTAGTGCACGATCGGCATAATTAAATGCTCCGCCGGCTTTAGGAATCGCACAGGCAAGTTCAGTATAACTAAATGTGAAAGTGAGATACATTATTATGATGAACGCAGTAGCAATAGCAAGGCCAAGCGTTCCACCTTTTTCCAAACCGAGATTCCAACCAAAATACATTCCCGAGATAACATAGCCAACACCTAATCCCCACAGCATGGTAGATGAAAGTGTTCTTTTTAATTCGGGCTTAGATGACAATTGAGCAGGATTTTTTGTCTTCTAATATCTTAAATAATGCTGAATGAAAGAAGAAGTAGGTGAGTTATTTATAATTACTTCTCACCAGCTAAATCCATAATCACTTCCCATTCTTTATCAGTAACCGGTTGAGTAGAAAGTCGCCCGATGCGAACCAACGCCATATTTGCAAGACGTTTATCTTTTTTTATTGTTTCAAGTGTCACTGGCTTTTTTAATTTCCTTACTGGTTTCAGATCCACTGCGGACCAGCGGTCATCGTCCGTGGTTGGATCCTGGTATGCTTCTTTTATTACTTTGGCAATGCCAACAATATCGGTTCCTTCATTGCTGTGATAAAAAAATACTTCATCACCCTTCTTCATATTGCGCAAGTGAAGCCGGGCCGCGTAATTCCTGACTCCGCTCCAGCAGGTTTGCCCTTCTTTTACAAAATTATCCCATGAGTATGTATCGGGTTCTGATTTGACAAGCCAGTAAGACATAAAGTCAAAATTTAAAAGTTAAAAATAAAAAACGTTTACTTCAGACACAATTGTTTTTAAGTTTTGATTTTTGACTCTTTACTTTACCAGCCACTCGCCAAAACATCAGCAATGTGCATGGTTTGCAGATTATATCCTTTATTCTTTATATACCCATCTAAATGCATAAGACAGGAAAGATCGGTTGAGATCAAATAATTTGCTTTTGTCAGCAATGCATTTTCAACTTTCTGTTCGCCCATACCAATCGATATTGCTTCAAACTTCACGGCAAATGTGCCGCCAAAACCACAACAGGTTTCTACATCATTCATTTCATGAAGCTCCAACCCTTTTACATGAGATAAAAGTTTTCGCGGTTCTTCTTTGATCCGGCATTCTCTTAACCCGGCACAGCTATCATGATAGGTTGCTTTGCCATTTAAAACAGCACCTACATGTTCAACCCGTAAAACTTTTACCATGAATTCAGAAAATTCAAACACTCTTTTACCTAATTCTTTTACCTGGTTATGTACAGAAGAATTATCAAGCAGTTTGGAATAATAATTTCTCACAAAGCCCGCACAGCTTGCACTTGGTGTAACAATGTATTCAGTGCCGCTAAAGTCATTTACAAATTTTATACATACAGTTCTTGCCTCATCCCAAAAGCCTGCATTGAATGCTGGCTGTCCGCAACAGGTTTGCTTGGTATTATAGGTAACA
>DASTZB010000364.1:0-2488 GCA_035764525.1 Chitinophagaceae bacterium
AAATATTCTTTTCCACTTTTGGCAATGATACTTTTTATTTCCTCTATTGTAGGATAGTCCTTGGTGCCATTAAAAAGACGGGCATCGTCTATAAGAATTACGTGAGCTAAAGGACTTTTTAAAATTGCCTCCAGTTCTTCAGGAACCGGGCATTCTTTTTCTGCCTTTGCAGTAATGCCTTCGGAATAATGCCCGTCAAGCCAAAAAACTGTTTGTTTATTAATTTGAGAGATTATTTCATGTAAAACAATCCCGCTATCACCATTAAGTATTGTTATATGAGAATGATTTTTGAATTTTTTTTTGGCTTTTTTAAAAAGCTTTTCACTCAATTCAACCGAATATATTTTTTTAAAGTGTCCCTGTTGAGCTTCTACCATTTCGCCCAAATAGGTGCCCGTTTCTACCAGTATTTCAGTTTGAAATTTCTTACTGTATTCTTCAATTGCCATTTGTTTTACAATATGCGGGGGCGGTAATGGCCTTCCATTTTTTTCCCATTCAGCTAATTGCTCTTCATGGTTTATTATGATCTTTTTCTTAAATAATTTTTTCAGCATCAGTTTATCTTTTTAAACCAGAAACAGCCACAGCCATATTTCTGCTCTATTACTAACGCCGGATTTGCATTAGTAATAATGCCACCTGCATCTGGTATCAATGAAAACTCTTTTAATATAAGTGGGGAAAAATACGAAACAATTTGCTCATAGCTGTAAATACGATGAGCATTGAATTCAATTCTTGGTTTGCCAACAGGAGTTACAAACAGAAGATCGCCCCCATGCCTGAGAATCCTTTTTAATTCATTAATTGATTTTATGTCTCCTTGCGGATCTATCTCATCGCCATAGCGGCCAAGCCCGATGTGTTCAATTGTGTGCATACAAGATAAAGATGAAATAGAATTGTCGGGAAATTTTAACTTCTTTAAATCTGCGAATCCGGATTCCAAATTATTTAATTTTAAATCTGCAGGACGATAATCAAAAAATTTTACCGGAACAAAGGCGGAAACAATAGTGCTGAAGCTTAAAATGGAAGAAATGTCAACGTGATATTCTGGTCTTGTTTGTGCAAGGATCCTTGCGGCCCATGCAGGATGATAGGTGTAATGATCGTCAAAAGGAGTTTTGATTATTTTATCTTTCAAACAAGGATACGCATCACGACCTTTAATAGTAAATCTTTTGTCATCTTTACTCTTAAACCTATTCCATTCACCCAGATAGCCAAAGAAACGGCCAATCTTTTGGGGAAACCGGACCAGGATATCTTTTCCTAATTGTATAAAATAATGTTTAAGGTACATTTTTTATTTATTTAATACCAAAGCCTCGCTTTCACTTTTCGAAGATAATCCATCGTAGTTTGTTTGATCGTCGTTCTTTTTTCTGTTGAAGAGATTGTGAAAACCTTTTTCCAACCACTAAAGAATCCGCCGATATTGAACCCCGTTTCTTTCAGATATTGCATTGACCACATAAAAGCCGTTGAATAAAAGTATTTCTTAGGCAAATATCGCCACGCTACTTTGCTTTTATTTACCCACATCATTTGCAATTTTTCTTTTTTCGGTTTTCTGCCAAGTGGCGATTCTTTATGCAGCATAACAATTTTATCACTGTAAACAATCGAATAACCAGCGTCAAGTATTCTATAAGCAAGATCATACTCTTCCATCCCGTAAAAAAAATCGGCGGGATATTCGCCAAGTTTTTCGATCACTTCTCTTTTTACGGCATGGGCACCACCGGCATAATAATAAGTTTCAAAAAATGATTTGTCTTTGTATTCTTCATATCGCTTATGGGGTAGCCCGTTCTTCTGCATTTGCAGATTATCATAATATAATATCCTGAAGGAGACGATCGCTTTTGGTTTTTCGGTATTATTCGTCTCGAATTCTTTTATAAAATTTATCAGACAGTCTTTATTTTGAAGAACCGCATCATCATCAAGCATAATAATGATCGGCGCTATCCCTTTTCTTAAAGCAAAATTTCTTCCTTTGGCGACGCCAAGATTTTCCTGTGCATCAAAATAACGAAATGGCAGGGTAGGATTGGCGTGTATATAATTTTTTACTTCTGTATAATTATCTGTTGAAGCATTGTTCACAACAATTATTTCTTCAAGTAACTCTTGTGCCTGATTAAGGCCGCTGATGTTTTGCAAAAGTTCAAGCATATCAGCAGGGCGATTATAAGTGATGATTATAAAACTAAGCGGCTTCAACTTACAGGGTTTACTGATAAAAATAATTCTTTGTACTCTTTATTAAATCTTTCTAATCCAAAATTATGTTTTGCATAATTAATATTAATTGCCGCCATTCTGTTCAATTCATGCAGGTTGTTTTTTAACCAAATAATTTTTTCAATTGCTTCTTTAACAATCATTGATTCATCTTTTGTGTTACTAAATAAAAAGCCATTCTCATTATTTTTAATGTGATAGGGAATATCACCTACTGCCGTGGATAAAA
>DASTZB010000365.1:0-3868 GCA_035764525.1 Chitinophagaceae bacterium
CGCTCCGGCAAATGGTGCATAGAATTGAAGTGGAGCTGGATCACTTGCAGAAGCTGCAACGATAGTTGTATAAGCCATTGCACCCGCATCATGCAAAGTCTGCATTACACCTGCAATAGTTGATGCTTTCTGACCGATCGCTACATAAATACAATAAACAGGTTTGCCTGCTGCGTAAAATTCTTTCTGGTTAATAATTGTATCAACACAAATTGCTGTCTTACCAGTTTGACGATCACCGATCACCAATTCACGCTGACCACGACCGATAGGGATCATCGCATCGATCGCTTTGATACCTGTTTGCAAAGGTTCTTTAACCGGCTCACGGAATATTACACCTGGTGCTTTTCGCTCGAGCGGCATTTCATAACGTTCCCCAGTAATAGGACCTTTACCATCTATCGGTTCACCTAATGTGTTTACCACACGGCCAACCATTCCTTCGCCAACTTTAATAGAAGCGATCTGCCCGGTGCGACGAACTCTTGAACCTTCACTTATTCCACCAGTTTCTCCCATCAATACGACACCCACATTATCCTCTTCAAGGTTAAGGGCAATTGCACGAACGCCGTTTTCAAATTCTACCAGTTCACCAAAACCAACATTGCCCAGTCCATATACAAGGGCAATTCCATCACCCACCTGTAACACAGTTCCAACTTCTTCAAGTTCTGCGGCGGAACTAAAATTGCTTAGCTGCTCCCGCAGTATCGCACTTATTTCTTCCGGTTTCATCTTTACCATATAATCTCGTTTATCGTTTTTTTAATTTTTTTTAGCCCAGCTGCATTACTACTATTAGTCTTCCGTTGCCTTCGAATCTTCCAGTGGAAGATTCGCACTTTTCATCGTTCTGTAATTCTCATCATCTTTTCCTCACAATCCTTTTCAATATCGTAAATCATGGTTCTATCTTACCTTATAAATGAAATCATTATTCTCAAACAATTTTCCTATCTGTTTAAAATCGTATGATACGCTTGCGTCAACCAACTTGTCACCAGCCTGCATTATAATTCCGCCGATGATATTTTTATCTACTATAGTTTCCAGCTCTAAATTTTGTATTTCAGTAGTGGATTTAATAAACCGAATGATCCCTTCTTTCAATTCCTCACTTATTGGGACCGCAGTTGTCACTTTTACTATTTGGATATTTTTATACTCCTTATACTGTTTTATAAATTCAGTGATTATTTCCGGCAATCCACCTTCTCTTCCCTTAGTTATCAATAACCGGATAAACTCACCTGTCAACGTTCCTATATTATCCTTTGCAACCGCAGTTACGATCTTTCCTTTTGCATCAGCTTTAATTACCGGACTGCGAAGCATATTTACAAAATCGGGATTGCTTTTGCATACTGATTGCAACCATTGCATGTCTGCAAATGCTTTCTCCAGCTCGTTTCTATCTATAGCCAGTCCGAGTAGTGATTTGGCATACCGTGTTGCTATTCGTACGTTAGACATTTTGATGTGCTAATTAGCCAATGTGCCAAGGTGCTAATTAGCACATCAGCAGATCAGCATATTATCTAATTTAATTTTATTTCATTTACCAGTCCCTTGATATAGGCTTCCTGTGCTTCTTTATTTTCCAATTCTCTTCTTAATATTTTTTCAGAAACTTCGATCACCATTTTACCAACCTGGTTCTTTACATCTGTAATAGCACCCATCTTCTGCGCTTCAATTGCGGCCAATGCTTCAGCAATGATCTTTGATCCTTCAGCTTTTGCAGCTTCTTTTGATTCGTTGATGATCTTTTCTTTTGTTTCTCTTGCCTCTTTTAGCATTTGAGCTCTTTCTTCACGGGCCTGGACCAATAAAGCTTCATGCTCACTTTTCATTTGCGCCATTTCTGCTTTAACTCTTTCAGCAGTTGACAATGCATCAGCAATACCTTGTTCACGTTGTTTTAAACCATTCGTGATCGCAGGCCATGCATATTTCTTCAAAATAAGATACACAATAAGGAATGCTAATAGCGTCCATATTATTAATCCAAATGAGGGGGTGAGAAGATCCATATTGAAAAATTCAAAAGTTAAAAATCAAAAATCAAAAATCAATACTGTTTTTTGTAGCTGCTTCAATATACGTGTTGAATAGATTTGATGCAGTACAAGAGTGCGACGCAACAGAAGCATAATAGAGATGCTTTGCTTGTTACATCATCACACTTCAATTTTAAAGAGCTTTCCCGAAAGCCCCTTTAGGGTTTTGGGGTAAATAACTGCATCCTCCGCCCTGTGCTTTGGATGCAGTCTTTGTTCATTAAAGAACCATAGCAAGGAAACCAACGATAACTGCAAACAACGCAACTCCTTCTACTAATGCGGCAGTAAGGATCATGTTGCTGCGGATATCATTTAGTGCTTCCGGCTGACGGGCAATAGCTTCAACAGCTCCCTTTCCGATCTGGCCCACACCAATACCGGCTCCCATAGCTGCAAGACCGGCACCTACGGCACCACCTGCATTTGCTACAGCTTCTAAAAGATAAAAATCCATAATTCAGCTTTTATTTGGTTAAAAAAAATCTTAATGGGCTGCATGTGCATCTTCATGATGTGTTTCTTCATATGCCTGGCCGACAAAAACAGCAGTAAGCATTGCAAAAACATAAGCTTGTATGAATGCAACCAAAATTTCAATAAAATATATAAATATGGTGAATGGAATTGAGAATACTGATGTTCCCCAACCCGCATACCTGTTTAATCCTGCAAAAATGAAAATGAGTGAGATCAGGCATATAATAATAATATGGCCCGCCACCATGTTGGCAAAAAGACGTATGATCAACGCCATTGGCTTGATGAATACACTAAGAAATTCCACTGGTACAAGAATGGCTTTTACACCAACCGGCATTCCCGGTGGATTGAAAATGTGAGCCCAATAATGTTTTTTGGAACTTGCTAATATTACTACGAATGAGATAAGACCAAGTATAAGTGTGAATGCAATATTACCGGATACGTTTGCAGAACCAGGTATCAATCCAAGCAGGTTGTTGATAAGAATGAAAAAGAAAACAGTAAGCAGATAGGGCAAATATTTTTCCCATTTATCGCCAAGGTTTGGTTTTGCTACTTCATCACGAACAAATGTGATAACAGGTTCTAGAAGATTTTGCATTCCACTGGGTGCAGATTTAACACCAAGTCCTTTTTGATATCTTTTAGCTATCGTCATCATGATCCAAACCAATAATGCAAGCGAAAGGATCATTTGAACAACGTTGCGTGTAAGAGAAATATCATAAAACTTAACTGACTTATCCAAGTTATTATTTGCATCAACCGGAATGATCTTTCCGGCAGATAATCCTTCCTTTTTCAGGTCATGTCCTTCCTCTTTCAGTTTTTCCAGGTAATGTTCTTCGAGTAATCGATATCCTTTATATGATTGATGACCATGCTCAAATTTTGAAGACATGAAGACATCCAAACCTCTTTGCGGTGAATAAAGAATAATCGGGAGAGGAATACCAATCGGCGTTTTCGAGCCATCGGCATGAGTGATATCAAAAAAATGGAAATCGTGACCGTCAAGTATGTGCCCAAAAATCACCTCTTGTGCATTGAAAGTTTTCTTCTTTTCCCCACCATTTTCACCATCCCCTTCCTTAGCAAAAGAAGGTACAGAAATAAGAAGTGAAAATATGCTGAAAACCGCTACAGCAAAGGATTTCATTAGTCTTGAAGTCATACCCATCCCGAAATTTGGCGCAAAGATAAGGGCGCAGGGGTAAAAAACCACGAAATTGGAGAGGCCTGAATAAAAAAAGAAGCTTCGTTTTGAAACAGTATTGAAGTGAAATTTTTAAGCCCTCCACACCAACATTAAAGCC
>DASTZB010000366.1:0-2395 GCA_035764525.1 Chitinophagaceae bacterium
ATGTTCTTGCGATACGATCAGAGAAGCAATCTTTTTTTCGAATAGGATTATTTTCAAACAAACTACTAATTGGATCGGTAACATTTACGGTATTGTTGCAAGCTGCTATTTATATTCCGTTCCTTCAGTCTGTTTTCAAAACCCAGGCTTTAACACTGACCGAATTTGTGTTGGTAGGTATAGCATCTATTTTGATCTTTGCTGCAGTAGAGATCGAAAAGATCGTGAAGCGAAAAAAACAAAGCAACTAGAAATCTAAATGGCAATCTTATATTACCTCTCCTTCTAAATCATAATCAAAGGCCTTTGTGACCTTGACATTTACAAAATCACCGATGGGAAGTCTTTTTGAAGAATGTATCACCACTTCATTGTCCACTTCGACAGAATCAAATTCCGTGCGACCCAAATAACGGCCTGCTTCTTTTTTGTCAATAATTGTTTTGAAAATTTTCCCAATCTTCTGTTGGTTCAGCTCATAAGATATTTCCTGCTGCACTTCCATAACTTCCTGTGCTCTTCTCTCCTTTTCATCAGCAGATACATCATCAATTAAATCGTGTGCTGATGTTCCTTCTTCATGCGAATATGTAAAGATGCCAACACGATCAAATCTTTGTCTTTGTAAAAACAATTTGAGTTCTTCCACATCATCTTCTGTTTCCCCGGGAAAACCTGCTATCAATGTTGTACGCAAGCAAATGCCCGGAACTTTTTCACGAACTACAAAGATCAGCTCTTCCATTTCCTCTCTTGTTATCTGCCGCTTCATTGCTTTCAGCATATTGTTGGCCGCATGTTGCAACGGCATATCAAGATAGTTACAGATGTTTTCTCTTTCTCTCATCACATCTAATATTTCCAATGGAAATTTTGAAGGATAAGCATAATGTAAACGTATCCATTGCAATCCTTTTACATCTGCCAAGCGATGCAACAGATCAGCCAGCATTCTTTTTTTGTAAATGTCTAGACCGTAATAAGTAAGCTCCTGTGCGATGAGCATTACTTCCTTCACTCCACGTCTTACCAAACCTTCAGCTTCTTTTACGATTTCTTCAATTGTCTTACTTACATGCCCCCCACGCATTAATGGGATGGCACAGAATGAGCAGGTACGATTGCATCCTTCGGAGATTTTCAGATAAGCATAATGCTGCGGTGTCGCCAATAATCTTTCGCCGATCAACTCAGTTTTATAATCTGCTTCGAATTTTTTTAGCATTAACGGTAATTCCATTGTACCGAACCATGCATCCACACCTGGAATTTCCTTTTCCAGGTCATCTCTATAGCGATGACTTAAACAACCTGTAACATAAACTTTATCAAGTCTGCCACGATTTTTTAAATCAACCTGTTCAAGAATGGTATTGATCGATTCCTCTTTTGCTTTTTCAATAAAGCCACACGTATTTACTACAACAATATTGTGATCTGACTTTTTGTTTTCATGCACAACATCGATTTCATTGGCCAGCAATTGACCACTTAACACTTCACTATCAACCATATTCTTGCTACACCCAAGTGTGATTATATTGACCCTATCTTTCTTTAATGTTCTTGTTTTCATTGAGGCGCAAAGTTAAGGGTATGCATCCACCGAATCGAAGGCCAGACAAGCTTTCTGTTACTTCCTGATCCTCACCTGCATGGCATATTCATACGTATCAAGTGATGTAAATGTGAATTTATTTTGAGGAATAAAATCAAGATAGCTAAATAATTTTTCTTTTGTAAAACGCTGACTCCAGAACGAATCTTTAGTAGCTGTGAATGAATCTTTTTCATCTGTTATCACGGTCATTCCCATTTTGCGATAGGATTCTTCCTGTTTTAAACGTGTTGCATCATTATCCTTGTAGCATGCTCCAATAACAAATTCTCCACCGGGATTTAAAAGATTATATGCATTTCGGACAATGCTTGAGAATTTTTTATTCGTTGTTAAATCAAGCCTTTTACCAGATCCCTTATAACTTTCAAATGGGAAATCATCCGGGTAGAAATTACCTGCAGTAAACCAGGTGGTGATCACCATATCATATTTTTTATCCCATTTATCCAGATCTTTTGCATCCAAAAAAAATGCCTTCACTTTATCTTCTATACCCAACTCACCGATTACTTCATTTGATATATCTACACATGCCGTTGCATTGTCTGTTCCATCATAAGAAGCTATTTTATCCCATATATCTTTTATGCCACTCAGGTGTTTAGCTATTCTTGCATTACCAATGCCTATATCAAGAATGGAAATAGGACCTCTTTTGCGTTCGGCTATTTCATGTAGTGCTTTCTTTAACTCAATGAACTCTGCCCATTGTGCTTGTATCAAATATTCACTGACATAGTTGAGATCAAAAGAAGCTTTGACGGTATTCTCATT
>DASTZB010000367.1:0-8600 GCA_035764525.1 Chitinophagaceae bacterium
AAAAAGCTTTCGGTAATTAAATAATCACTTTAAAAACTTAAACAAAATGAAAAAGCAAACAAAGAAGTTAAGTCTCAACAAGAAGACAATTTCGAATCTTACTGCAGCCGAAATGAAGAACTTTGTGGGTGGCGATGCAACGAAGGGCGTTAAATGCAATACCGAACACCACTGCACGGCCCGCTGTGATTCGTGCAGATGCGGCGGCGGCAGCCATACCTGCTGTTGATTGCCATTACCATTATATAGGCTGCTGTAAAACCTGTTGATCCTGCGCCAGCGTTCATGGCACACGAATGCATGGACGATTATATATTGTTTGGGTTTCGTGTGTCATGAACCGAGGCGTGGAGAAACATTTAAAACGTTGTTGCGAATAAAAGCTTTTGGTAGTTAAATATTCACTTTAAAAACTTAAACAAAATGAAAAAGCAAACAAAGAAGTTAAGTCTCAACAAGAAGACAATTTCTAATCTTAATTCTTCTGAAATGCATCGTGCGATTGGAGGATTCGGAAGTCAAAAGTTTTGTTCCTACACGGATTATTGTGGTCATTCAAAAAATTGCACTCAAAACCAAAACACCTGCCCCGATCATGCATCTTGCTATACCTGTTGATATTCTCTAAATCAAAAAAAATAAAACAATGAAAAAGGAAATCAAAAAACTCAGTCTTTCTAAAAGAACAATCTCTAATTTAAAACTTTCTGAAATGAGCAATAACATCGGTGGCCTCCTTGACGCCACCCAAAAGTGCTCCTATAATAACAGCAAGTGTGAAGGGTGTTCTTATAGTTGTCATCCCAAACTTCCCAAAGGGGGATGCTGAAATGATGTCCATAGGATTTTGATTTGCATTAGTTGTTATTTGGTCTGAGATTCCGAGAATTATTTACTTGCGCTATCAATGCTTCATTCTTTACTATGCCGTATAAGTAATGTCGACGAATGAAATAGGTCGACGAAAGAAGTTAACCCGCCTTTTTTCTTATTATGCGATTTGCGCATGGGAAAATTTTAATAAAACATCAAAGAGACGCTTCAATTCTTAAAAATAAAAAAATGAAATAAATTAAGTCTTAATAAGAAGACGATTTCAAATCTGAATGAAACGGAAATCAACAGAAAGGTAGGCGGAACCGATTACGCCATTGCGGGTATTTTCTCCTGCAACATAAATGAAAAGCAATCGGTGACGCTTCACTAAACATCAACTGAGGCAAAATAGCTTTCGTAAGAATACCACCCCATAAATAAGGTGTTGAAGAAATCAAATGAACTAGTTTCAGTTATTGACTTGCCTTGCTTCTTATCATTTCTTTGGTAAAGTAAAATTCTCGTCCACATTTTAATGAGATCGGAAAGATTTCAGTTATTAAATAATTCAAATTAAATCAAATGACATGAAACCTCAAATCAAACTTTCAATCTCGAATGCGTTGCTACTATTAACCTTCCTTTCTATAGTGACGATGTCTTGTCAGAAAGAAACAAAACAAACATTGCCTAACGAAGAAATTGCAACTGCACCAAATAACAACAAGGAGCATGGACATCTGAAACAAACAAAAGAATTTTCTTCCGATGTAGTGATTCAGTGGCTTAATTTGGATCTGGATCTGGTCAGGACACCATTGCCTGCGGGCACTACAGTACAAGGCGGAGAAAGAATACTTGCTTACAGTGGTATTGCACTTTATGAAGCTGTTGTAAACGGTATGCCTGCTTATCAATCATTAAGTGGTCAACTTACCGATTTTCCAACTATGCCATCAACTGAATCCGGGAAAGCATATCATTGGGCGGCAGCCGCCAACGCTGCATTAGCGGAAATAACCCGCTATCTTTTCGACACTGCATCTACCTCCGCCAATCCCCAAGTTAAGCAGCAGCGATTAGACAAAATAAATGGCAAGGAGAATCAATTGCAGGCTGTTTATGCAACTGAAGCAGATGCTTCCGTCATCAATAGATCCATTTATTTTGGAAAACAAGTTGCAAAAAAAGTAAACGACTGGGCTGATACGGATGGATGGAAATTACAAAACAACGCTTATACACCTCCACCTCCAACCGCACTGCAACCCTGGCTTTGGGTGCCTACGGCTCCTCCACCTGCGGCGCCTATTAACCCTCATATGGAATTCCGGCGTTTGTTAGTTCACCATTCTGATAACGGAGCAACCATTGCTCCATTTCCAACTTTTTCTACAATTCCGGGATCAGAGTTTTATGAAATGGCAAATGACGTATATATCAAATCACAATCACCAACTGCAGAACAAAAACACCTGGCTCTATATTTTCGGGATTCAAATGACCCTGGATTCCCTGGCTACTATGGAGGTTCCGGCCATTACATTGCAATGTTACCACAGGTCATCAGCCAATCAGGTGTGGCATTGGATATGGCAGCGCTGGCTTTTGCCAAGTCAGGTATAGCTGTAAATGATGCTGCTGTTGTAGGCTTCAGGACTAAGTATATATTTAATCTTTTACGACCTATCACCTATATCAGGAATTTCACCGGGCATGCTACATGGTCACCACTATTTGCTACACCTAACCATCCTGAATTTCCTTCTGCGCATTCTTTCCATGCAGGTGGATTTCTTACCGGGCTTGCTGATTTGTTTGGTGACGATTTTGAGTTTACCGATAACACTTATAATAATATGTCCACCTCTCTAGGAACCTTGCATGCTCTCACTTTTCATTCTTTTACAGAGGTGAAAAAGGCGGTTGGGGACAGCCGGGTTTATGGAGGCATTCATTATGGTCCAAGTTGCACCAAAGGAATTCAGTTAGGTGAAAAAGTTGCTCGTAACGTTTTGAACACATTGAAGTTTTTGAAAGAGTGATTGAACATATTAATTGTTCAACAAATATGAGCTCATATCGTCACGATATTAATTACAATTCTAAAAACTAAACAAAATGAAAAGGCAAATTCAAAAATTGAAACTTAACAAAAAGACAATTTCTAATCTCGATTTCTATGCTCCTGTCAAAAAGAAATGAGAAGTGTTGATACAAGTGAATGTACATGTAGCGGGATAAAATTCATTAATGGGCGAAGAATGCTAACAGTGTGAATCTTGGTAATTGCATAAAACAATCAGGAGTAAGTTCAATATTTAATGTAAAGAGATAGCGGGTTAATGTTGAATTGATAATATCTAATCGTTGTAAAATAATCCTATTCATTGAGATATTCTGTTCCCTTTATGCTATCCAAAAATGCAGAACCATGAACAAGATAATCCTGATAGTATTGATAGCTTGCTGGTTAAATACGAACGCACAATGCGAAGAAAGATTCAGTTCAGGATCCATTAGTTTTCATGTTTCGATAGGAAGCAGAAATGGATGTGGTATTGAATTAGGACAACAGGGCATTGCAAAACATTTTTCCTTTTTTCTTGGAGCTAATCTTTCCCGCACAGAGAATATTGAAAGACAAGACAGCACAGTTTTCTTGATTTATGTAAAAGGGTTATTCAGGATCTACCAAAATAATAATGAGGACTTTTCGATAAATGGTTTCTTAGCTCCTGCCTTGTTGAATACAGAATTTGAATTGTTATCGGGTATCCGGCTTTTATATGTTACCGGAAGAATAACGGCAGTCAGTGTGGAATCATCGTATTTCTTTGATACACGAAAATTTTATTGGAGTACGGGGCTGCATTTTTTATTGAATTAATCAATTTGAGAAATCCCGGCGGTTAAGGAAGATATTTTTTATGAGCAATTTGAAGTGTTGAAAAAAAAACATTCATTCATAAATGCACAACAAAGACATTTCAGTGCCTGCGGGGATTTACCTGCGGAGAATGGAAGCGGGAAATCATTCAATAACTAGGAAGATTTCCGTAATTAAATAAAACATTAAAAATGAAGAAATGAAAAAGCTTTATTCAAAAAATATCACTACAATAATTATTAGTTTAATAATTATTGCATTCGGCTGCAAAAAAGAAAATGCCATTCAAACAAGCACTGGAACAGGAAATGGTTCCGTTCAGGGTGTTATTACCGATTTAAATAATTCTCCCATAATAAATGCAACTGTTACTGGTGGAACGGCTACGGCAACCACAGATGCAAGTGGCAAATTCACTCTCACGAAAGTGCAATTCAACTCAGATACTGTAGTGATAATAGTTACTAAGGATGGTTTTTTTGAGAGCGCAAAAAGTTTTGTTTCAGGTAACCACGCTGTCAGCAATGCAACAATTCGACTAATTTCCAAAACTATTTCGGGAACAATTGCTGCTTCCGTTGGTGGGGATATTACTATTCCTAAAGGCGGTTCCATCAATTTTAATCCCGGTTTTGTTAATGCATCTAATGGTAATGCGTATACGGGAAATGTTTCCGTTTCAGCGTATCACTTAGATCCTTCAGATCCTAATTTTACCGCCTATGCTTCGGGAGATTTCAAAGCAGCCGGAGCCAATAATCCACAGGGATCTCTTCAATCCTTCGGAGTGGTTTTAGTGGAAATGAATGATGCCTCCGGTAATAAGCTGCAATTAGCACCCGGCAAAACGGCCACTGTTACTTTGCCTACAGCATTACAAGGCAAAGCTCCTTCCGCAGTTCCTCTTTGGTATTTTGATGCAGCCAAAGGCGCATGGAAACAAGATGGTATTGCCGAAAAAACAGGCAGTGATTATATCAGCACTGTCAGCCATTTTTCATCCTGGAATCCTGGAAACGTTATAGACTCCGGCCAGTATATCAGGCTTACATTAAACGGAACTAATTATTCTTGGTCGCCTTCTGATTCTGATGGAGTTCATGCGGACAATATGGATTTTGATGGGCTTACCGGTATAACAGGAGGATCCGCTATTTATAATTATTATTTCAAGGGTCAAATTATAAATAACAAGACTTCGTCTGCTGGCAATTATCCTTTTATCCTTAAACTCCTAATAAACGGCATATTTTATAGTTCAGATAAGACTGATAACCGCAATCAGGCAATTGTTACTGAGTATGGACCAGTAGGCAGCTATATTAAAGGGTCCGCATCGGGTTGGATTGGTTCCTTTGCTTATACCTGTACATACAAACTAATAAGGATACAATAAAATAATTTTCAATTCAAAAATTTAATCAAAATGAAAAAGCAAATCAAAAAACTCAGCCTGAACAAAAAAACCATTTCTAATCTCACTGCAGCAGAAATGAGCAAACTTGTTGGTGCAACTTCCTGCGGTTGTACAGATAGTTGCCCTGTTAGTAGGTGTCATATTTGTGGTAACCAGACCCAAAATGGTGGTAAGACCTGCCCGGGACATAACACCTGTTACACCTGTTGATTTTTCGGATCAGGGAACAGCGCTTCAAACCACCGCGTAAAAAATTTATTTGTGCAGTGTTTCAAAAAAAAATCAGGAATTAAATAATCACTTTTAAAAACTAAATAAAATGAAAAAACAAATCAAAAAATTAAGTCTCAACAAAAGGACTATTTCAAATCTTACCACGGAAGAAATGAACAAACATGTTGGTGGTGGAACTACGGGTAGTACGATCGAAAGCTGCACTTGCCCCGGTCGAACTAAAAATTGTACTCAAAATCAAAATACCTGCCCCGGCCACAACACCTGCTACTACTGTTGATTTATTAAATCATAAAAATTAAACAAAATGAAAAAGCAAATCAAAAAATTAAATCTTAATAAGAAGACGATTTCAAATCTTAGTTCTTCTGAAATGAGTCGTGTGATTGGAGGATCTTATCGTACGGAATGCACTTGGCATTCAGCATGCCACTGTCCCTCCACAAACTGCACTCAAAACCAAAACACCTGCCCGGGCCACAAAACCTGCCAATACACATGTGTTTAAAATATATACAGCGACAGAGTAGGAAGACATTGTATCCGCATATAAATCAAAACATCTACCCAGGTCATATGACTCGTTAGACCTGCTGACTTATTGAACCATAATAATTAAAACAAAATGAAAAAGCAAATCAAAAAATTAAATCTCAACAAAAGGACTATTTCAAATCTTACTGCATCAGAAATGAACAAACATGTTGGTGGTGGGTCTTCTACTTGCGGTTGCCCTACAGATTGGGCGCGGGGGTGAGGTGGTACAAAAAATGGTAAAACGTGCCCTGGCCACAACACCTGTTACACGTGTTGAGTTTGGAGTAAAAATTTCTCATAAAAAAATCCATATTTAAATAATCACTTTTTAAAACTGAAGAAAATGAAAAAGCAAATCAAAAAACTCAGGCTGAACAAAAAAACGATTTCTAATCTCAATTCATCTGAAATGAGCAATAAGGTTGGCGGTACAACGTATTATCACCATTGTGGGAATCATAGTGAATGCCTTTGTGGTGGAACAAGAAATGGTAAGACATGCTTTCAGCATAACACCTGTTACAATTGTTAAGTATTTTATAGTCTAATGTCCAAGTGCAGTAACATGGATTCATTTCTGTGCCATTCCCGCCCCCATAAACATGGTGTTCATACTATAAAAACCCCCTGTTTTGGGGCTTGATTAAAGCCGGGCTTCAATCCATTTTTGATCTGTTTTTTATCATTAAAACTTAAACAAAATGAAAAAGCAAATCAAAAAATTAAGTCTGAACAAGAAGACGATTTCAAATCTAAACACAACTGAAATGAGCGGGAAGATCGGTGGTGGAGATACCAAACAGGGCTGTTCAGGATATTGCACTGCATACTGCACCTATTCCTGCAAGAGTCTCTGCGGAGGACAGGGACATACTTGTAACAAGCCATGTACATATTGATTATTTAAAATAGCCAGCAAAAAAATTAATTCTGCTGGCTTTTATCAAAAAACAAACTTCAAAATATGATTCACTCATCAGGAGCAAATACTATTTACCGAAATACAGAGGCTGTATTGTGGAAACAAATTGAAAATATTGCAAAGCAAATACAGGAAGAAAGGGTTGATATTACGAATGCTGGTTTATTGGACGGGAAGGCCGGTATTGTTTTACTCTATGCTTATTTGTCAAAATTGTTTCCGGGGAAAAAATATTCTGATATTGTCGCTGGCATACTGGATGAATTAAGTGATTCCCTATCCAATGACGAATTGGATCACAGCATGTCCGGCGGAGTGGCGGGCATTGCGTTTGCTTTTCAGCATTTGAGGAATATTGGCATATTAGATAAGAATGACGATCTGAATCTTTCAGAGATGGATGAGTTCATTGGCACTGGTATTGATCGTGATTTTAAAACCGATAATTGGGATCCGTTGCATGGTATGGTGGGTCTTGGTATTTATTTTTTAGAACGCCATAAAGAAACGTGTGAAAAAAAATTTCTGGAAAAGATTGTTGACTGCCTCATAAAAATGCGAACTGATGTCGATGGATACAAAGTCTGGATCACTACCGGTTATGGAAAATACAACAACGACAATTACAATTTCGGAATGGCACACGGTATGCCGGGCATTCTTTCTTTCCTGGCGCAAGTGCATGCAAGAGGAATAAAACAACAGGAAATTGAAGAAATGATTTCATCATGTTTGCCGTTTCTTTTGCAAAATGAATATGGAGAAGATGAAGAATATTGCTTCCCGACTTCAATTGACGTAACCCCGAAAGACGATAATCAAAAACCAGGATCAAGGCTTGCCTGGTGTTATGGAGACCTTTGTCTTGCCAATATGCTTATCCACTGCGGCAATGCCTTGCAACGCAGCGACTGGAAAAACAAAGGGCTTGATGTCGCTATCAAAACCACGCATAGAAGTTTTGAAAGTGCAGGTTGTATGGATGCTCCTCTTTGCCATGGTACAGTTGGGCTGGTTCATCAGTACCATCATTTTTATAAACTGACCGGAAACGAAGTTTTCAAATATGCTGTAGAGAACTGGCTCAGCCTTACCCTAGAAAAATATTACAAACATGGCGAAGGAGCAGGCGGATATTTTTCCCGAGGCATGAATGAGGAAACTAATTTATTTGAATATACGCCGAAATATGGTTTGCTCGAGGGCAGCTCCGGCATAGCGCTGGTATGGCTTTCTTATTTATATGATATAAAACCGGATTGGGATATAATTTTTCTGACCAATGTTTAAAATAAAGAACATATTTAAAGAATGGTATCAGCCACAGGAAAGTTTTGTGGTCAGGAATCCTCTGTTTCCTATCGAAAAGTTTTTTAATTGGAAAGCAGGTTCTGATAATGATGCGGAGACTTCAAAAGAAATCCTGAGAAGATCGTTGCGGGAATTTTACCTGCAGCCGCTTGCGCAGGAAGCCTTGTATATAGGTTCACCTGATTTGCATGAACAACTACTCTTATGGCTCGACAATAAAATTGATAAACCGGATAAAAAAGAGAAGCTGGAACTCTCTCTTGCCAAATATCTGATACGCATGTGCACCCGCTGCACACCGTTCGGATTATTTGCTTCCTGCTCAGCAGGAAATTTTTCAGATGCTACAGAAATTATGCTGGCTGATAAAGCCAGCCTGCAACGTCTTGGCCGACTTGATATGGATTATGTGTGTCAGCTTCATTCGCATTTACTGAAACTAAAAGAAATTCGGGACCAGTTACTTTTTTATC
>DASTZB010000368.1:0-10293 GCA_035764525.1 Chitinophagaceae bacterium
ATGACATCACCGATGTATTTCTTACGCACCTGCATTTCGATCATTGCGGCGGCTCGATAAAAAGAGATGCAGATAAGTTGGTACCGAATTTTCCAAATGCAACTTTTTGGAGCAATAAAGAACATTGGGAATGGGCAACAGTACCAAATGAAAGGGAAAAAGCCTCCTTCCTAAAAGAAAATATCTTACCAATTCAAGAAAGCGGAAAATTAAATTTCATAGATGTGGCAAAAAGTAATGAAAGTAAACTTGGTGAAATTAAATTTTCCGATAAAATATCGGTTCGTTTTGTAAACGGTCATACACAGGCAATGATGCTGCCCCAGATAAATTATAATGGCAAGACGGTTGTTTTCGTGGCTGACTTGTTGCCATCGGCTGGACATATTCCGATACCCTATATAATGGCTTATGACATGCAGCCACTACTTAGCTTGCAAGAAAAAAAATCTTTTTTGAAAGAGGCATTGGAAAAAGATTACATACTTTTCTTTGAACACGACAAAGATCATGAGTGCTGTACGCTTCAGCAAACCGAAAGAGGAATTAGGGCTAAGGAGTTTTTTAATTTGGAGAAAGTTTGAGTGCTCAATCATGAATGGTTAAATTAAAACATCTTTTTATTGGCCATTGACAATTCACCATTCACTAATTTCCTTTCAACTTCACCATGGACGTAAGCGGGTAGCGAAGATTACGGTAAGCCATCATATCAATCTTTACTTTACCAACTACGATCGGGCTTTCTACACGAAGCACAACATGATTGGGATCATCACTTACCCACACGGTCATTTTTTCACCCCCTTCAAATATGGTTCCTTTTAATAGTAGCGGTTTGAATTTTATCGCTTTAAATTTTCCGTATTGTGTTTTTATAGTTTCTTTTCCCATATAGCGGATATACATATTGAACACCTCATTATCCAAAAACATCTTGAAAGGGATCTTATCATCGACCTTATATTTTGCAAAGTCAATATTCCGTGCATAATACATTGCACTTAATACGTCCTGTATGCAATCCGGAACTTTAAAGACACCGCTATTGGATACCGCTGTATTTGCAGTACGATTAAAAGTGATCGTTTCATATTTCTTATAGCCGCCTTCGTCCACATTACGAATGAACTTAAGTGGCTGTAAGGTCGCCGTATCAATATACGACTCATACTTATCTCTTACTCTATAGATCCAGTCGTATGAGGCTTTTGTTTTTCCATCACCTACTATATGATACACTGGTTTATTTCCAAAATTCTCCAACGTAGCAGTAAAAATAGCGGTGCCTGCATGAATATAGGTGCCTACAACAGAATAATAAACATGAAAAGTTACCTGCTCACCTGCCTGGAATGCCCGATTAGTAATGCCGCAAAATTCATCATTTGCATAAATTGCATTTACCGGTGCCGGTGTCGACATTACATTTTTTTCTTCCCCAATAAAAAAAACCAGCCAAATGCCAAATGCCGATAATGAGTTACGAAGCTTCATCCTTTTTAAAAAATTTTATTCCAAGTATTAATAAACTGCCAATTGTTGCCGGTATCACTAAATTAATGAACCAAATTGTAGCAGGCACAAATCCTATTGCCAGAATATTGGCTGTAAAAATTGTAAATATTTCCTGAGTTACAACTGTTTTTCCCACCACTTCGAATAACTCAATGGATGGAATAATTGCCATGATAAAAAACACGATCGCTATTGCCCAAAACCCCTGCCACCAATTTATATCCACACCAAAAAAGCGAAACAATAAAAAATATTGCGTTGTAAAAACAAAATAACGCAACATAGATATAGACAACAGACGCATCAACAGCGTTGTATGTGTATTTTCCAATTCATTTATAAGCCAAATGTATTTTTTTATTGCCGGTATTTTATCTATCCATCTAACCAGCCACCCTATTCTAAAATAAAAAACTGTTAAAAAAATAAACCCGATCATTCCGCCTGCGATCCCGATATTTTTTACCCATTGCAGCCAGCCGGGTAAATTCAGTTTGTCAATATCAACTTTTAAGATCAATAAACCCAGGAAACCAAAAAGAATTGTAATGATAAGTTGACTAATACTGCCAAGAATGGTAAGTGATATGACCTTTAAACGCTTCCCTTCATCCATATAAAGCATTCTTCCAAAATACTCTCCCATGCGATTTGGCGTAGTTATCGAAAAAGACACCCCTGAAAAAATGGCCTTCAATGACCTGAAAAAACTAACAGGCTGCACATTTTGAACAGATATTTTCCATTTCAATGCTTCCAGCGACCAGTTCACAAACATTAAGACAATAACAAGAATAAAGTTGAGTACTCTTGTGTCGCTAAAAGAAGCTTTTATATTCAGCCATGATTCTTCAAGATGTGGCTGATCTTTTATTTGTTTAAAAACGGAATAAGATAACCATGCAAAGAGTAGAGGACCGAGAACATAATTGAGAAAGATTTTGATATTTTTGTTAAGCGACATAAATCCTGTAAAAATACTTGCTCATTGCAAAAGCCTCCAAAAATAATTCTTGGTGTTGACCCCGGTACTTTATTGATGGGCTATGGGATAATAGAGATCAGCAGTAGTGTTATTTGCATGAAAGAGATGAGTGTGCTGAAACTTTCGGGCAAAAAGGACAATTATATCCGGCTGCAACTAATTCACAAAAAAATTGAAGAGCTGATAGAAAAACACCGGCCTCATGAATTTGCGATCGAAGCTCCGTTTTTTGGAAAAAATGTTCAGAGTATGCTGAAACTGGGACGGGCGCAAGGTGTGGCAATTGCTGCAGCCATCAGCGCCGGTTTACCAGTGACAGAGTATAGTCCGAAAAAAGTAAAACAATCTATTACAGGTAATGGCAATGCTGATAAAGATCAGGTATGGAAAATGCTGCAACACTTGCTTGCATTGAAAGAAATGCCACAATATTATGATGCAACCGATGCTTTGGCCGTCGCGGTTTGTCATCATTTCCAGGACAGACCCTCACTGAGGTCAAATGGCAAATTAAAAAGCTGGAAAGAATATATTTCGAAGAATCCTTCACGAATTACAGTCAAATAAATCTTATGAGAGTTAAATTCAATTTTTTAATCGCCTGTTGTTTACAATCGGGCTTGATCTCATTTTCGCAAACGGCTCAGCAAAAAGTAAATCAATACAGGAAAGAAAATGAAGGAAAGATCATTGATGAATATGTGAAGTTTGTTGCTATTCCGAATGTAACAAGGGATACTTCAAACATTTTACGCAATGCCGCGTTTATCAAAACTATGATGGAACAGCGTGGCATTAAAGTTGAATTCTTTGATGGCACTACTCGAAAAGTAAATCCCGTGGTGTTTGGTGAAGTAAAAGTTCCGGGGGCAAAAACAACATTATCATTCTATGCGCATTACGATGGACAACCTGTTAATCCTGCAAAATGGACAGGTGGGTTACGGCCATTCGAACCAGTTTTTATTGATAAGCCTATTGAACAAGGAGGAAAAGTAATTTCAGTTTCAGGAAATATTTCACCCGAAATTAGACTTGCAGGCAGAGGAAGTGCCGATGATAAAGCAGGTGTGATGACGATATTAAATGCGTATGATGCATTGGTTAAAACAGGAATAACGCTTAGGCATAACATTAAATTTTTTTTTGAAGGAGAAGAAGAACTTGGATCAACACATCTTGATGAAATTTTTAAAAAGCATAAAGAGAAATTACAAACAGATCTCTGGGTTATTATCGATGGGCCACGACATGTTTCAGGAAAAAAAATGATAAGCTTTGGCGTACGTGGCGATGTCAATATGAATTTAAAGGTGTATGGTGCAAAACGTCCTTTGCATAGTGGCAATTATGGTAATTGGGCGCCAAATCCTGCATTATCATTAGTGCAATTACTGGCAAGCATGAAGGATGATAAAGGGAATGTCTTAGTTGAAGGATATTATGATGATGTGGTGCCGCTTTCTTCAAAGGAAAAAGAAGCATTATTAAAAATTCCAAACATTGAAGAAACATTAAAAAAAGAATTAGGGATAGCAGAACCTGAGGGCAACGGTAAATCATTTCTTGAATTACTTCATTTGCCAACTTTAAACATAAATGGCATCAGGAGTGCGGATGTTGGTGAACTGGCAGCAAACGTAATCCCTACCCAAGCAGAAGCGACACTTGATCTGCGTTTGGTATTAGGCAATGAAGTAGATAAACAAATAAACAAAGTGATCAAACATATTGAGAAAAATGGTTTTCATGTTATCGATCATGAACCAACCGACGAAGAAAGATTGAAATATGCTAAGTTGATCAAGATAACAAGAGGCATTGGTTATCCGGCCCAAAGAACTTCATTTGATTTGCCAATTGCACAAAGTATGGTGAAGGCAGTACAGGCCACTGTTGATTATTCCGTAATTCTTTTACCCTCCATGGGTGGAAGCCTGCCACTTTATCTTTTTGAAAAAACGTTAAATGCAAAAGTGATCACAGTTCCCGTGGTAAATTATGACAACAACCAACATGCAGAAAATGAAAATGTGCAATTGAAATTTCTATGGGAAGGAATTGAAACGATCGCTGCCATTATGATGATGGAAGATAAATGACAGCATAAATATTCTTACTCAATTCTTCGGCTTGGTTACAGGCGGTTTTTGTATTGTCGGCTGTTTTACCGGATCGGGGTCGTCACCGAGGAAAAGCAGGTTTTGCGGTAATTCCGTGAGTTTAAGCTCCCTTGCTACAGCAATAAAAATATTATCGATTTTGAACCCTCCCTCATAAGTTTGAGGTTTTAATACAAGCGTATATTTTTTTCTTGCTAACACTTTCTTGTAGGCATTGACCACCAAATTGTATAGGTCCTGAGATAAAGCGCCTCTTTTTTCGTTTGATCTATTTTGAGCGATCTGCTGCCAGTAAAGAATGTTGATCATCGCCTTTTGCCTGTCGGCATATATCATGTCAAGAATTGCTTTTGTTTTTTTGCCGGCAGCAACCTGTGCAGAGTCGATCTTATATGTGCTGTCGAGCCGCTTGTATTCCGATTCATAATAATCCCGAAGAGCTCCCAGTGAATCGCGGTCAAAAATCTGCATAAGGCTATCCACATTACGATAACCGGGCATCGCTTGCACCATTACATCGACATCAAATACACCAATCTTAAATGTTTGTGATTTTGCTGTCACTGACAATATTAGTAAAGCAATAAAACTGAAAGCGAAGGATATTATTTTTTTCATAAGCAAATATATTCAATGATTATATTGACCTGTCGTTATTCCGAGAAATGTGAAAGTAAGATTTATCTTCTAAGTAGTTTGTTCGGATGAATACGATTTTATGTAGTATGTTTTAAAGATTACTTAAGATCGTTTCCTGCACCTTCTTCATAGCATCAGGTGTCAATTTCAATTTTTCCTTTGTAAAATTCAGATCATTTGCAGAATTAATTGGGATTAAATGCATGTGTGCATGCGGTACTTCTAACCCGACCACTTCTATACCACAACGATTGCAATTAAAAGATCTTTCAATTGCTTTTGCAATTGGTTTTGCAAAAAGCAACATTTCTGAAAGATATTCATCCGGCAGGTCAAAAAATTTATCAGTTTCGGTTTTGGGAACCACTAATACATGCCCCTTACGTAATGGAAAAATATCCAGGAAGGCAAAGAATTTCTCATTCTCTGCAATTTTATAAGAAGGAATTTCACCTGCTATGATTTTTGAAAAAATCGTCATACCAAAGATTTTAGATTTTAAATTTAAGATTGCAGATTTAAGGTGGCTCCAATTCATAAGAATATTCAACGCAAATCTAAAATCAGCAATCCGTAATCTAAAATTTGGAATCAAATCGAGATATTTTCAACCTTGAATTTCAATATGCCTGCCGGAGCCTGTACTTCTGCAACCTCACCCGGTTTTTTTCCAAGCAATCCTTTACCAATTGGGGACGTAACAGAAATTTTTCCCACTTTCAGATCAGCTTCGTTTTCGCTTACCAATTGATAAGTTACCTGTTTCCTGGTATTAAGATTCGTCAGTGTCACTTTCGTAAGAATAGAAACCTTGCTTGTATCAATGCTGCTTTCGTCCAACACTCTTGTATTAGCGATAATGCCTTCCATTTGTGCAATTTTTGATTCCAGGTGCCCCTGCGCTTCTTTGGCTGCATCATACTCTGCATTTTCTTTCAGATCACCTTTTTCTTTTGCTTCAGCAATGGCTCTTGAAGCAGCTGGTCTATCCACTGCTTTCATCCGCTGCAGATCTATTTTCATTTGTTCAAAAGTCTCCTTTTTCACATAATTGAAACCACTCATAAATACCTCCTTATTTAAATCGCAATCGTGAGTCACGTTTGCAGACAAAAAAAATAACAACGCCCCAGTGTTTGCTGAAGCGTTGCATTTATATATACAAATATAGAAAATTATTTATTTCACCAGATAGGATTTAAAAAGTTTTTCTCTGGGATAAATCATTAAGCCTGCCCTGTCTAAATGAGAATTCAACGGCTTTTGTGCACTATATTTCAAAGAAATCCCAATTTTTGAAGCAGCACTTCACTCATTTTAAAAAATGCTTCGTAGCTATAACCTGCAATATGTGGTGTAATTATGACATTAGGTTGATGGATCAACCATTCAAAAAGCGCTTGTTCTTCGGCAGTATAAGAAGATAGCTTTTCGTTTTCTAATACGTCAAGCCCTGCTCCCGCTATAGCACCGTTTAAAATAGCATTTTTCAGATCTTGTGTATTTACAATTTGACCTCTTGATGTATTTAAAATCCATGGTTTCTGCTTCACTGATAGAAAAAAATCATGGTTAGCTAAATAATGTGTTTCATGTGTAAGCGGCACATGGAAACTGATTACATCGGAATAACGACATAGTTGCTCAAGACTTGCTTCCTTTATATAATCTTTACTAAATCCAAATTTATATTTATCATAAGCCAACACAGTTACATTAAAAGACTTCAATAATTGGGCAAATGCACTGCCTGTATTTCCATAACCAATAATGCCAATTGTTTTACCGGAAAGTTCTGTGCCCCTGTTCTCATCACGCAACCATTTGCCTTCCTTTAATTCCTTTTGCACTGAATGAATTTTATTCATCAGCGATAATAACATCGACAATGTATGTTCTGCAACCGCATTCCGGTTTCCTTCAGGACTGCTAAAGCATTTTATGCCTTTGCTTTCAGCGTATTTAACATCTATTAATTCCATTCCGCTTCCAAGACGGCCGATCCATTTCAGATCACTTCCTTTATCAATTAAATTAACGTCTACTTTTAATCGTGTCGTTATTACAAGTCCTTCTACCCCCTTCATTTCCCTGTATAATTCATCGTAAGATATTGCAGGTGTATAAACAACCTCAAATCCCTTTTGCTTTAGTGTATCGGTCAATACTTCATGTGCCTTTGCAGTAATGATAACTTTACTCATTCTTACTTTTTCATTTTAAAACTAAGCTCACCAAATTCTTTTACAGATAACTGTTCAGCTCTTTTATTAAAAATTTCATCTTTTAGAATTTCGGGGTCGAATAAATGCTTTACTGCATTTCGCAGGGTCTTTCTGCGTTGATTAAACGCTGCTTTTACTAATCGAAAAAAAACTTTTTCATCTTTCATTTCAACTTTTCTTTCCAAAGGCAATAACCTGATCACGGCGCTTTTTACTTTAGGCGGAGGGGTAAAAGATCCTTCGCTTACTTCAAAAAGATATTCAACTTTAAAAAAAGCCTGGACTAACACACTGGTAACACCATAAGTTTTGCTCCCTTCCCTTGCCGCCACCCTTTGTGCTACTTCTTTTTGAAACATGCCTACAACATTCTCAACATCATCTTTCCAATCCAGAATCTTAAACAATATCTGGGATGAAATGTTATAAGGAAAATTCCCTGTTACGGAAAACCTTTCATTAAATGGCTTCTCAATATCAAGAAAATTTTGGTTGACCAGTTTGTCTTTCAAATCGGGGTAAGTAGCAAGCAAATATTCTACTTTTTCGGTATCAAGCTCCACGGCTCTAAAATCGATAGCGGGGATTTTAAGCAGGAATTTGGTCAATGCACCACCACCGGGTCCTACTTCAAGCAGTTTTTGATGAGGATATTGTTGTATAGCAGCTACAATTTTTTTGCAAATGTTTTCATCTTTTAAAAAATGCTGCCCTAACGATTTTTTTAGAGTATACATTGTTGCAAATGTACTGGCTTGTTTTTTTAAATTTTTTAAATAAAAAACCTCCCTGCAGCAAAGGGAGGCTTTAATAAAACAATTAAGAAAACCTGCTATTCCAAAACAACAAAACGAGTTGTAAGTGTTTCCTGGTTTATTTTTAATAATGCATTGTATATACCAGGTTGCCAATTCTCATTGGTCTCAACTGCGAAAATATTTGTGCCTTTTTTGAGCATTTCATTCATCACCGAAACCGTGCGACCCTGCATATCTAGAAATATAATTTTGGCCTGCACATCCGAAGACGAGTTTATACTTATTTGAAATTTTCCACGTACCGGGTTTGGTGCAATTGTTATTCCGGCTTTTGACGGCGGTATCGTATTAATTCTTAAAATACGACTGTAAGAATAAGAGCCATCTTGATTTATCATCCGGATTCGGAACTCAACAAATGACGTCGTTCCAAATGGAATATCATAATTAAAATTATAAGAAGCTTCATCTTTTAAATTAGCGTTAGATGAAATCGTTCCTGCATCAACAAAACTTCCTCCATCCACACTTGCTTCCACTACAAAAGATTTTGCAGATGAGTTAGTCACCACAGTCCATTGCAACTCGGCTTTTTTATCGCTTGCATTAAGGACCCCGGAAAAAGATTTGAATCTTGCTGGAAGAATGTTACATGCGCTGTCTCTAAAAATAGTAACGGTGTCGGTTGCATAGGCATTGCAAACTGCCAACAATCGTTGTGTTACAATATATGTTCCCGGTTGATTCACCTTTATCCATGTACCCGAAGGATCTGTATAAACAATATTTCCTCCGATTGTAGACCAGGTATAAACAGAAGTTGAATGGGGATTCATAACATAAATGTCACTTGTCAGAGTGTCTGTCATGCCGCAAAAGAACGGTATCTCCGGAGTTATATTGGCTCTTGGCGCTAAGAACAGATCAATAGGGGCAACAAAGTCTTTTAATTCCGCAGTAAATGATGCAGATGCTCTGGTTTTTACAACAAGCTTATTAAATGGTGAACCACAAACATCTCCTCCCAATAAGCTTACCGGATCAAGTCCTAACTTAGAGAGGTTAACCGAAAATTCCATGAACTGATCTTTAGCATAATTAACTGCAAGACTATTATTCTGTAACACTAATTGAAACGGACCTGCCCAGGTATTGTTCCCGCTACCTAGACCTGTATAAAATGCTCCAGCTGTTTTAGGTAAAATACTCGCATAACCGAATTGTGCACCCGCAGTAGCACCATCAAATTGACCTGACCAGCTAAACTGAGCTGGCGTTATACTTAGTGTTGCCTGATCAACCCAAATACGAGCTTCAATATTGGTTAATGTAGAACTTTGATACTCTGCTGAAAAAATGATATCTCCGGGTCTAACTACATTTCCAGCTGCATCAAGCTGCCAGCTGGTATGTCCTGCGTCCGGGCCATACCCATAAAATTTTGCTGTTGCCCGGTCATAGTAAATATCTGACTGGTACAATTCGAAATCGAAATATCGGTTACCGGTAGTATTATCTAATGAAATACCACCAAACATCCATAAGGAGTCAGTTGAAAGTTTCCCTGCTCTTCTTACATGCATAAAAACATCAAGGATATCATTCTTGTCAGGGACTCCCTGTACGCCACCAGTCCAGTTTGCCGGGCTCATACCATTTTTATCAGATCCGGCTGTAAATACCGTTGAATCATTTCCATGATAATCCCTTACAAATATTGCATCGAGCCAGAGCCTGTTATTTACACTATCAAATTTAGGTCTGCTCATGGACCGGTATAGGGGAGCCATTCTTTTTGGCCAGGGAGAAACATCACTCAAATAACCAGCAACGATTGCGGCAGCGCCAGTTGTATCAATAACATAATAACCGGTTCCGGCAGTTCCGTTGTTAAACCAATCATCATTGCCACTTTGCACGAAGCCATTAAAAAAGTTTGTTCTTAAGTCGGCATCTACTCCAAATCCTGCTTTAATGATCGGCGTAGTTATTTGGGCGGAAACGATAACCGAAAAAAATACCACCCCTAATACGGAAAGTAAAAA
>DASTZB010000369.1:0-5034 GCA_035764525.1 Chitinophagaceae bacterium
GACATTGAGAAACGACCGCTTGGGAACGTTTTCCGGTCAATAGAGGGTGCTGTTCCGGGTGTCATTACCACTTCCGGCAGCGGCCAGCCAGGCAATTCTATTGCTATCCGCATTCGGGGGTTTGGTTCATTCAGCGCTTCCCAAGAACCATTAATAGTACTGGACGGGGTTCCTTATGTGGGTGGTACTTCAAATATTAACCCCGACGACATAGAGAGTATGAGCATTTTAAAAGATGCGTCTGCAACATCGTTATATGGATCCCGTGCGGGAAATGGCGTTATTATGATAACGACTAAAAAAGGAAAAAAAGGAAGAAATAACATCTCAGTGAAAATCGCACAAGGTATTTCACAAAGAGGCCTTCCGGAATATGAAAGAGTAAACGAGATGGATTATTATCCGGTGATGTGGGAAGCTTATAGAAATTCACTTGTGTATCGTACCACCGGCGCTATTTCATTGGACTCCGCTAATAGGGTGGCTTCAGGACTAACAAGCAGAAATGGAATTTCAGATTTACTTGCTTATAACCCTTTTAATGTTGCGAGAAATGCTATCGTAGGCGTTGATGGAAAACTAAATCCTAATGCTCATTTAATTTATGGAGACGATCTTAATTGGACAAATGAAATAATGAGAAATGGCAAACGTAGTGACTATGGAATTAATTTCAGCGGGGGTACAGAAAAATCTGATTATTATCTTTCAGTTGGATATTTGAAAGAGAACGGATTCACATCAGAAACAGATTTTGAAAGATATTCTGCGCGGTTAAATGTAAATGTCAATCCACTTCAATGGCTGAAAACGGGTCTAAATCTAAATTCGAATTATTCCGAATTCAATGTTAGTTCAGATGGCACTGGGATTGTGAATCCATTCACTTTTACGCGGAACCTTGGACCAATCTATCCTTATTATGCGCATAATATGACAACAGGTGCTTATGTTTTTGATGCTCTTGGAAACCGGATTTGGGATTTGGGAAATTTTCAAAACTCACCAATCGGAACAGCTAATGACATTCGCAATAGGCCGGGGACATCCTCTGGCCGTCACGCACCCGCAGAGCTTTTATTAAATGATAACGGTTCCACCAGGTGGGTTGTTGGGACAAGTTGGGCTACTGAAATTACTTTTCTTAGAAACTTTAAATTCACCAATAATGTTTCCGTAAGCTTTCAGAGCCAGAACGACTTTTCTTACGAAAATACACTTGTAGGCGATGGAGCTCCCGCAGGTCGTAGCAGTAAAGCATCAGGCACTTCCAGAGGATTTACAGCAAACCAATTATTGAATTTTAATAAGAAATTTGGCAGTCATAATGTTGACGTGTTAGCCGGACATGAAAATTATGATCAATATGATCAAAACCTGGATGGTTTTAAGCAAGGTCAGTCGCTAACAGGAAATACAGAGTTAGGAAATTTTACTACCATCAATTCATTAAACTCTTCAGTTGATAGATATAGAATTGAAAGCTTTTTTTCAAGATTGACATATGACTACAACAATAAGTATTTACTGACTGCAAGTGTCAGAACAGATGGAAATTCAAGATTTTCTCCTGAATCAAGATGGGGTACTTTTTGGTCAATAGGTGGCGGCTGGAATATTAGCCGCGAAAATTTTTTGAAAAATATAAAATGGGTAGACAGGCTTAAAATAAGAGCCTCCTATGGTTTAGTAGGTGTTGCAGATGGTATTGGTTTTTATGCATGGCAGGGATTGTATGGGTTTGCAAATAATGCAAACGAACCGGGTATTGTTCAAAGCCAAACTTCAGTGGAAAATCGTGACTTGACTTGGGAAGTAAATACACAGGCAGATTTTGGAATTGAATTTTCTTTATTTAAATCCAGAATATCAGGAACTATCGAATATTACAACAGAGAATCAAGTGATCTGTTATTTGCAGTTCCTACTCCTTTATCAAGCGGTATTCTGTCTCGGACAAAAAACACTGCAACGATGCTTAATAAGGGCGTTGAAGTTCAATTGAGCGGTGATATTATTAGAACAAAAGATTTTACCTGGAATATGGAAACAAATCTAACTACGGTAAAGAATGAAATCACCAAAATGCCTGACGGCCTTACTGAATTTATAAGCGGAACTAAAAAATACCAGGTAGGTGCTTCGCTTTTTGATTATTGGCTACGGTCTTATTACGGTATTGATCCAACCGATGGTGCAGTACTCTACTGGGCTGATAATACAAAGGCAACCTCCGGAATTAGGCTAATTGATAATAAAAACAATGGTAAGGATACAGTTTCCACACTTGTATCGAATGGAAAATTTGCATATCATGAAGGTGTGATACCTGATTTATATGGCAGCTTTAGTCCTTCATTTAGCTTTAAGGGCTTTTCTCTTAGTGCTTTGTTTACATTCCAAATCGGTGGAAAAACTTTTGATGCAAATTATCAAACCTTAATGTCCTCCGGTACATATGGAAGTGCGGTTCATGTAGATGTATTAAAGAGATGGCAAAAACCAGGCGATATTACAGATGTGCCTAGAATGGATAATGGTCAAACCACCGATTTCAATGCTACATCGTCACGCTGGTTAATTGATGCCTCTTATTTAAATATTCGCACAATAAATCTTTCATATCAATTGCCGAAATCTTTTATTTCCCGTGCTAAAATTTCCAGTGCACAATTCTTCATAAGCGTTGAAAATGCCTGGTTCCACTCAAAAAGAGTCGGTATGAATAATCAAAATGCGTTTTCGGGTATTACAGGCGGTGAGTACCCCCCCGCAAGGATTTTGACCACCGGAATTACTTTTAACCTATAATTTGAAAATGAAATTATATGAAATACAAATTAATATTATTGTCGTTTTTAATAATCGCAATTTTTAGCTCCTGCAAAAAAAGCTATCTGGATACATACTCAACCACAGCCGTTGCGGCTGCTGACGCACTTGCATCCACACAAAATGCGTGGGCTGCCTTAAACGGTATTCATAGGATAATGTACACCCAATACGATGCCCAGCCACAGGGTGGATTTGGGGGAATCATGGTGATAAGGGATTTGATGGGAGAGGATGTAATTTATACTTTAGCTAATGGGAGACAGGATTTCCAGGGTCATATTCGATGGCTTGATCACAGAAATGTGAATTCAGGTAACTCACGATTTGTTTTTCGTTTGTACTACAGGCTAATTTCTAATGCCAATGTTCTTATTAATGGTATTGACGGCACGCCTGGCCCCCAAAAAGATAAAGATTATATTAAAGGTCAGGCCTTAGTATATAGGGCATGGGCTCACTTTGAATTAGTGCAGTATTGGGGAGAAAGATTTGATGCTGCTGGACCAAACTCTGGCTTAGGTGTGCCTCTGCTAACCAGTAATATAGTAGACGGGCAGCCGAGAGCAACTGTTGCGCAAGTTTATGCACAGGTTAATAAAGATCTTGATGAAGCAATTGGTTTGCTTGAAGGATATACCAGGACTGGTTCAGCTGCAAAATCAAATTTCAACAAAAGTGTGGCACAGGGAATTAAAGCAAGGGTCGCATTGACCCAGCAGAACTGGGATGTGGCTGCTACGATGGCGGTAGCAGCAAGGGCAGGATTTGCACTTATGTCAAATGCGGATTATTTATCCGGGTTTAATAATACTGGAATTAATGAGTGGATGTGGGGCAGCGATCAAATTGCAGATCACAACACGTTCTTCTGGTCATTCTTTGCAAATATGGGTTGTAATTTTAATGGGACCAACACAAGAACTCAACCCAAAGCTATTAATTCGGCATTATGGGATGCGCTACCCGGGACTGATGTTCGGAAAGGTTGTTGGGATTTAACAGGTGCAAATGTTCCAATACCTCCAGGTGGTGCAAGAATACCCTACCAAAGCAAAAAATTTTTGGCTTTTGATGCGGCAACAAGTATTGGAGATGTACCTTACATGCGAGCTGCTGAAATGTATTTGATAGAAGCAGAAGCAAGAGCAAGACAGGGACGTGATGCCGACGCCAGGCAGGCACTCTATACTTTGGTTAAGAACAGAAATCCTAATTATGTTTTATCGATAAACTCAGGTCAAGCATTACTCGACGAAATCATGTTTCACAGGAGGGTTGAGCTGTGGGGTGAAGGTTTCAGATGGTTCGATCTTAAGAGAACTAATGCACCATTAAACAGAAATCTGGCTCCGAATACAAACCCAACGATCTCTTTACAGATGACCGTTCCGGCAGGCGATAAACTTTGGCTATGGTTATTTCCCCAGGACGAAATGAATACAAATCCAAATCTGGTTCAAAACCCATTGTAGTTTCTAAAACCGGGTTAATAAAAGAGGCTGTCATCAGCCTCTTTTATTATTCAAGAAATAGAACCCTAGTTTTCTTTTCAAATCAAAACCATTGTTATCAGAAAATTCAGCTTATTAGTTCTGAGTTCCATATTTATTATTAGCACTAATGCACAAACGGATCCCAAACCACCGCTCTCAGATTTTGTTGGGCAATATGTTTTTCCTGAAGGCGGTGCAGTGCCTGATGTAACAGTTGCATTGGCTGGTTAGGCATTAAACATGACTGAGTCATGTGCTTCTATCGTAACTGAATCAGGCAAAGATTCTTCATTGTGGAATTCAGTGGCATTGCTATATTCAAAAGAGGAGAAGATAAAAAGGTAAATGCTGTTCATATCGAGGCAGAAGGTTATGTGTTGGATGGGCAAAAGCAAAGTGGTGGCACATGGTCATTTACTTATTTCTTGCATCCGAATAGAGAATTGCTGGAAAAGATGATCAGAAATTATAGCTGAGTAATTCCTGCTGTGGAATAGTTTGCTGACTACTTTGCAGCAAGTTTTTTATTGTGCAGGTTTTTTCTTCCAGTTCTTTGCTGCCAATGATAACGGCGAAAGGAATGTTTTTCTTTTCAGCGTATTTGAATTGTTTATCAAACTTTACATTCTCGTGGTAAAGCTCGCAACGAATATTTTTGTTTCTCATCTGTTGCATTAAACTGAATGCAGCTTTACTTTCATTTTCT
>DASTZB010000370.1:0-5163 GCA_035764525.1 Chitinophagaceae bacterium
CTTAATAAAATTCGAAATTATAAACATCAAACCACCTTACCTCTTACGCTTAAAAATTTTGTAGCCTTTTATCACATCCCATTGCAATTAATTTACAAAAGAGGAAATTGGAAACGATTGTGTGTATTGGCTGAACAAATAGAAGATTACGCTACAACCAATGAAACAGAAATTCACAGAGCCATTAATAAAAAATGGTTGTCATGTAATTCAACCTCATACTTCCAATTTATTTTATCATTAGCAAAAAACAATTTCCAAGTCAATTTTAAAACACTTAATGAACGAGAAAAACTAATGTGTTTAATGTTGCATTTTGATATTTGGCAAAATGCAGGTGGATTTAATTCACTGGAAGAAAGCATCAGAGCTATAGGAAGTAATAAAGCTTTAAATCAAGAAATTGTTGAAGTACTCGAAATATTAGTTGACAGGATTGATTTTTTGGAAAAAGAAATAAACCTTCCATATGTTCAGCCGCTCCAAATTCATAGTCGGTATACAAGAGAACAAATTCTGGCCGCATTCGGTGATCACACTTTTGATAGAAAATCAAGTAATCGAGAGGGTATTGTTAGTCCAGAAGGAAAAAATACAGAATTGCTATTAGTGACTTTAGAAAAATCAGAAGAAGACTATTCTCCAACAACTTTATATAATGATTATGCAATTAGTGAAAATCTATTTCATTGGCAATCTCAAAATTCTGCGAAACCTGAAGACGGTAAAGGTCTGTCCTATATAAACCATCAACAAAATGAAAGAATGATTTTACTTTTCATAAGAGAAAAGAATACTGACGAATTCGGTAATACTATGGGGTATGTCTTTTTAGGAATTTCCAATTATAAAGGACATGAGGGCTCAAAGCCCATGAATATTAAATGGGAGCTAAATGAACCTATGCCACCGTATCTCTGGAAAGATTCTGCGAAAATGGCTGTCGGATAATGTGACTTAAAAGCAAATTGTAGTCAACAAGAGGTTAATAAATTGTGTCTTTAAATACACAGTATTCTCAAGTTGAATTTCTCAATTTTACATCAACTATAATTAAATGTTTATACCAACAGCTAAAGGATATTTTTCTGGATGTGGCGGCATGGAAATTGGAATCATGCAAGCTGGAATAAATATTATTCAATCTCTCGATCTTGATCCGGAAGCAACAAACTGTATGAAAATGAACTGTCATTATTTTTCTCATTCAGTTTTGACAGCTGATATAAAAGACAAAACAGTTTTAGAACAACCTAAAACTGACATTATTGTTGGCACTTATCCGTGCACAAAATATTCTCCGATCGCAGACATTCACGGAACAAGAACCGGTGATGATTTGTTTCTTCACTTCTTCAGACATATTGCAATAGAGAAACCAGAAATGTACATTGTAGAAAATGTACCAGGCATGAAAAAGTTTAAAGTTGTTATGGAAGCAATGACAAAGCTTCCTGACTATTATGTAAATGTTTTTTGCCCAGTTGATGCAGCAAATTGGTTACCTCAAAGGAGAAAAAGATTAATTCTTATTGGAACGAGAAAACAATTTTCAATTTCTGAGCCGAAACAAATCAATAATAGACCTCGACTTAAAGATATTTTGGAAAAGAATCCAAATGTTGAAATGCCCGACTATGTGATAAAAAGAATTAATGGAAAATATAGAGACTTACCGATTATAGTTGATCCTGATATATCAAATGTTTTAGCACCAACATGTGTAGCCCATTATTCAAAAGATTTAAGTACAAGACTTGTAAAAGATAAAAACTCTAAGTATGGAGTGAGGCCATTTTCAATTAGAGAATACGCAAGACTTCAAGGCTTTCCTGATGATTTTGTTTTTGAAAATAAAAGAAGTTCTTACAAACTAATCGGAAATGCAGTTCCTGTTCATATGGGGAATTGGGTTGGGAGTGTAGCAATGAAATATTTCAATTAATTAAACCGTATAGCTAATTGCTTTACGCAATCTTAAATGGGGAAAAGATAGAAGCTGTTCCAAATACACATGCTAAATGTCAGTTATGTGAAAGAGATGTATTTTCTAAATGTGGTGAAATTAAAGTTTGGCATTGGGCACATAAAGCTGATAAAAGTTGTGATGGATGGTATGAGCCGGAAACTGAATGGCATAAACACTGGAAATTAATATTTGGAAAAGAAAATTCGGAAATAAGAATCGAAAAAGATGGGGTAAAACACATTGCCGATATTTTTACTAAAAATGATGTTGTGATCGAATTACAGAATTCACCAATTCAAAAACCAATCATAAGAAGGCGGGAACAGTTTTATGGCGAAAAAATGTTATGGGTAATAAATGGTCTTCGTTTTAAAGAAAATTTCCAAATTTATGAAGAACTGCAAAATAAAGACTGGCTTGATGATTATATTCTATCATCTTCTGGATGGATTGACAAACAGACTGGTAATCCAGTTCGAATTAGCGATGTTCAAAAATCTGTCGTGCAAAAGCAAAAACAAACAAAATTTTCTTGGAGTCGGTCAAGGAGAAGTTGGGAAGATGCAATTCGTCCGATTTTTATCGATTTCGGTGACGAGGACTTATTCTGGGCAAAGAGTGGGTTGAGAACAAACTTCGGAACAGGCAAAAAAATTAGTAAAGAAAAGTTTATAGAAAAATATGGAGGTGATGTAAATCTTTTGCCCAGTGTTATAAAGAAAATGCCTTGATAAACTATCTCAAAAGTGAATAGACTTGTTGCAGTACAAGAGTGCGACACATTCGTCGTTTCGCTCCTCAGTGCAGGCTGCACAAAAGTTTAATAGTAGCAATGTAGCCGGGCCAATAATTCCTTCCATTCATACCATTCACTTTTTCTATATCTATTTTTTCCTTAGCTTTAAAACCCTCTTAAAAAAATTTCGAAATCTTAGAACCAATCTATAGTTTATGAAAAAGATAATTGCCCTTTCACCGCGGGTAATTGTGTAACCACGCCAAACTCAAACTGCATTTCATTTTAAAGAACAGCAGGAATTGCCCTGCAGTACATACAATGCCTATAACAAAAAAGATGAAGCATTACTTCATCTTATGTATCCTTATATCTCAATTTTTAGTTCAATAGCGCTGTACCACCCGGAACATAAATCGCTTTGGTTCACCTATTACTCCTGATGCTTCTCTTCTTTTTTTCAGCTCGTCTGATTTGTAGTAAGCAAAGGCTTTGGCAGTATCCAGTACGGCTGTTACCAGCGATACTTTTTTATTATCATCCGGGTCATGCCCATAGGCCCTTGTGACGATACCGTTATTTGTTCTTTCCTGCTTGCCTTCTTCAAATCCTTTTTGCCAGGCATCCCAGTCTTTTACAGTAAAGGTGGTGCGGGAACGGATGTCAGAACTGATAACCGCCGTATCCTGGAAAGTGTTGATGATAAAAGAAAACGAAGGCGTGCCGATCACACCTCCTTTTTGCATAGCTTTTTTCAGGGCGGGATCTTTTGCAAATGCTTTGGCTTTCGCCATGTCATCTGCTTTTACTGCCACCATTACCATGTTGGGATCATCCAAACCGCGGCCTATTACATAACTATGTAAGCCATTCGCCAGCCGCATGGAATCGTGTTCATCGTAAGAGGCTTTCCATTTTGCAAAATCGGACACCCGGTGTATTGCTATCATCATATTTTGCGGTGTGGTAATAATTGTATTTGTTTCCGGGATAACCGCATTGCTGGTACTTGCAGCAGTGGTAGAATTAGATTCTGTGTTTGTTTGCTCTTTATTTTCATTTCCTCCGCAGGAGGTTAAAAAGAATAATATGGCTGCACAAAATAGCAGGCCGGCAAATCCTGACCGTTTCATTGGCTTTGATTTTAATAATTAAGAAATATAGGGGCCGGGAAAGGTTCTTACCTGTTACCAAGGGGTAAAGAAGAAAATAGATTTAGCTTACATCAATTTGCCTGCCGGATTTTTATTTAAGGCACAAGTGTTGTAATTAATACCACAAACAGGTATTTATTTTGAGGAATTGCACGATAATCCGAACATTATCGTTTCAAAAAAATTATTCTTCCAGTCCTTCCACCGCCTGAGATTGTGTCACCACGCCCAGTCTGACCAGCGACAAAATTTGAGTCATAGAAGTTTGGGTGCTGACTTCGCTTACAGTGCCTTATCAGATCAGTTTCCCGTTATTGCTGGTCGTCTGACCAACAACTAATAAGCCTAACAGAATTCCCAAACACAAACACCCGGGCTAGCAAATAGAACCCCGAAAAATGTGACACATTCGTCGCTTCGCTCCTCAGTGCAGGCTGCACAAAAGCTTAATAGCAGCAATGCAGCCGGAGCCAAAAATTCCTTCCATTCATACCATTCACTACTTCAGCATTCATTTTTTTCATAGCTTTAAAACCCCCTTATAAATTTCTTCGAAATCTTAGAACCAATTTATAGCTTATGAAAAAGATAATTGCCTGTTTTGCTGTCATCATTAGTACAGCAAACTTGTTTGCACAGATCGATGCCGGGTTGTTCCGTTTCCCGGATGTATCACAAACCCAGATCGTGTTTACCTATGCCAACGATCTTTGGCTGATACCCAAAGAAGGCGGCACCGCCATCAAGCTCAGCTCGCCTGCCGGTGTAGAAAGCTATCCGAAATTTTCTCCCGATGGCAAGAGCATTGCCTTCAGCGGTAACTATGATGGCAACAACGATGCGTATACCATTCCTGTTACCGGTGGTGTGCCGGTGCGGTTAACCAGTCATGGTTATTCAGACCGGGTGGTTGACTGGACAACCGATGGAAAAAAAGTGTTGTTCGCTTCGGGTCGTGAAAGCGGTAAATCAAGATACAACCAGTTCTATACCGTGCCTGCCAGTGGTGGCGTGATCGAAAAATTGCCGCTGGCTTATGCTGAGTTTGGTTCTTATTCTCCCGATGGCAAACAGATCGCTGTTGTATTCCGTACACAGGTGGGTCGCAACTGGAAACGTTACCGCGGCGGATGGAAAGCAGATATCCAGCTTTTCAATCTTAGCACCAACGAATCAAAAACGATCGGCGCCGAAGCCGATGCCGGTAATGAATTCCCGATGTGGCATGGCGATGCACTCTATTTTTTATCTGACCGCGGCACCGAACTAAGAATGAATCTTTGGAAATATGATCTTACTACAAA
>DASTZB010000371.1:0-15570 GCA_035764525.1 Chitinophagaceae bacterium
CAAAAGGAAGCGGTGGCGAAAAAGAAATTCTTACACTTGATCTGAAGATTTTTGAATATAAACCACGGGCAAAATCAAAATTTTCAACTGTTGAAGCTGCAAAACCAATTGACGATCTATACACAAGATTAAAAATGCTTGTTGCCGGACAAGATAAAGCCGGTGAATTCTATCGTCATTTTCATTACGGGCTTTTCTCATACATCTCCCATCGCATTCCTGAAATAAGCAATGAGCTTTATCGGGTTGATGATGCCATGATGGCTGGCTTTGGTTGGGAGATCGGCGCTTTTGAAAGTTGGGATGTACTGGGTGTAATAAAAACTACTGAAATGATGAAAGCTGCCGGATATAAGGTGGCCACTTGGATAGATGAAATGTTAGCAGCAGGTAATAAATCATTCTATAAAATAGAAGCTGGTAAAAAATTATATTATGATCAGAATAGCAAAAAATACAAACCATTACCTGGTGCGGATGCGTTTATAGTAATGAGCAATTACCAGGATAAACAGATCTGGAAAAACGGAAGTTGCAAATTGTATGATCTTGGTGATGATGTTTTAGGCTTACAATGGTTCACAAAAATGGGAAGCATTGGAGGTGATGTACTTGCAGGAATTCAAACAGCAATTGATAAAGCCGAAAAAAATTATAAAGGATTAGTAATTGCAAATGAAGGAGCAAACTTTAGTGCAGGAGCGAATGTCGGAATGATATTCATGCTTGCAATTGACCAGGAGTATGATGAACTGGATATGGCAATAAGAATGTTTCAAAATACGATGATGAGAGCCCGATATTCTTCTATACCAGTTGTTATAGCTCCTCATGGTTTGGCATTAGGCGGTGCCTGTGAATTAAGTCTTCATTCAGATAAATGTTGCCCGGCTGCTGAAACTTACACAGGTCTTGTTGAACTCGGTGTTGGATTAATTCCCGGAGGTGGTGGCACAAAAGAATTTGTTGTAAGAGCCTCCGATGAAATGCATGAAGATGAACCGGAAACGATCACTCTTAAAAACAGATTTCTTACAATAGCCACAGCAAAAGTGGCAACATCTGCATTTGAGGGTTTTGATATCGGCATTTATAGAAAGGGGTTGGATGAAGTAGTGATGAACCAGGGCAGAAGAATTGCAGAAGCAAAAAGATCTGTGATGGAAATATTTGAATCAGGATATACGATGCCTGTTCAACGGAAAGATATAAAGGTATTAGGCCAATCGGCGCTTGGGGCTTTATATGCAGGCATTAATGGTATGTGGAGAGCTAACTATGCGACCGATCATGATGTTGTTGTAGCAAAAAAGCTGGCATATGTAATGTGCGGTGGCGACTTAAGTGAACCTTCTTTAGTGTCAGAACAATACCTACTTGATCTGGAAAGAGAAGCTTTCTTATCCTTATGTGGTGAAAAGAAAACATTGGAAAGAATTCAGTCAGTATTAAAAGGAGGAAAGCCCGTTAGGAATTAAAAATTGGTGATTACTAATTAAGAATTAATAATTTTAAGCGTTAACAAAAACTAACGCTTTTTGTATGGTCTCAAAAAGAGTATTTCTATATCGTCTTTACCTTGTTTTAAATATCGCTATCATCTGGGTTTTATTCAGTCTTATCTTCCTGTACAATATTGTGGAGGTTGATAAAGTAGTGTTAGCTACAAGACGACTCAGTTACTTTACACTTGGTTTTGCTATCATCGGATTTATTGTTGGTGGCGCAGAAGCATTTTTTCTTAAAGATGCTTTTCGAAAATTACCAATCTGGCTTTCAACCATTTTAAGAATGTCACTGACATTTATTTTGTTTCTCCTGGTTTCGGTTATTGTCCTTTTTGCATATTGGATTTTCCGGTATCAGAGTGAGCTTAGTTTTATTCAATTTGAAAAGAAGTTTATTCAGGAGATACTGCTCACACCCAGTTTTCTTATGTTGATGGTTGATCTGGGATTGTTGTCTTTTATTTCGATCCTGGTGTTGGAAATATCTGATAAATATGGGCCCGGCGGATTAAGGAATTTAATTCGTGGTCGCTATCATAAACCCAGGAAGGAGAACAGGATATTTCTTTTTCTTGATATCAACGACTCTACTACAATAGCAGAAAAGATCGGGCATGAAAAATATTTCAATATGCTCCATGATTTTTTTGCGGATATTACTGAACCTATCCTTGCTAACTGGGGACACATCTATCAATACGTCGGCGATGAAGTTGTGATCTGCTGGAAGAATAATCACAAAAACAAACACAGATGTCTGAAATTTATAAACGATTCTGTAGAAGCCATCAAAAGAAAAGAAAATTATTACCTGAAGGAATACGGCGTTGTCCCATCCTTTAAGGCTGGCGTGCATGCCGGGGATGTAACAGTTGGCTACATTGGCATTATAAAAAAAGAGCTTGTATTCAGTGGCGATACGCTGAATACAACAGCAAGGATCAGGAGTAAATGTCATGAACTAAAACATTCATTCATATTATCTGTAGATTTTCTTCATGATTTCGAGGTCCCGGAAACATACAGCGTGAATGAAATTGGTGAAATGGAATTTAAAGGACGTAAGGAAAAATCCAGGGTTTATTCTTTTGAATTAAATTGATGCTTTTATTAACGTTGATTTCTCAACGTTCACTTATGGCTTCGCGAAGGATCATCAATTATAAATTTATTGTATTTGAAAATATCTCTATCATCCGGGGAGCAGAAAAAGAAAAGCTGTTCTCCGTAATTTTTGAATAATGGGTTCTGCAGAATTAGACATACATCATCGTCAACTCTTCGTTTATTCGAATATTATTACTTACGGCAATGCTGCCAATTCGGAGATCACTGAAATGATCAGGGAAGAAATTGAAAATATGTGGAATGAACCAACTGCAAGCTTGAGATTTGAGAATTTCATGTTTGAGGTTGTGTTTAAGATCCATGCATGGTATAATCCTTCCATTACACCTTTTGATATCTACCGGAATTTAGATCCAAAGAATAACTATTTCCGGATTGAAGAGTATTCTCACAATCACATTTCTTTTGTCGATGGACTAAATTGTAATAGTGGTTATTTCAAACTGGAAAATCTCTACAAAGGTTCAACCACTGCTGCTCATGAATATGGACACACAATTGGGCTCAATCATCCGAAAGATATTGATATAAGAGGGCATGGTGTGCCGGGCATTATGTATCCGAGAGGAACATTGGTTGATCCGCAATTTCAATATGATCCTGCAAAACCAGCCGGAGTAACGGGAGGAACAATGCATCCGATGTACAGAAAAGTAAAGCTGGAAGATATTGAAGGATTAAAACTTAGTCGCCTGGAATTTCATCATGGTAAAGCTGTGCTCGGTGAGTTTACAAATGTTTGGCACGAAGATCATGCTAAGGTGAAACCTGAAGATTTTTTTGGCGGGATAATTGAAGAATAGCAGATTCAATATCTGGATATTGGAAAATAAAACCTGCTTTCTGAAGTTTTTCTGAACTGACCGTAGTACTTTTTAAAATTTCACCAATCATCTCACCGAATACTATTTTTAAAGCAAAGAATGGTGCATGAATTGGTACAAAAAATTTTCCTGTACTCTTAGCGATTTCCAGTATCAATTCTTTATTTGATGCCGGTTCTGATGAAACAACATTATAAACTCCTTCCATTTCTTCATTCTCCATCGAAAAAAGAATTGCCCGCACAAGATCATCAATATGTATCCAGCTTACTATTTGTTTCCCATTGCCAATTATTCCCGCTATTCCAAACCTCATTGGACTTTTGAATTCAACATAAGCGCCACCATCTGTACTTAATACAGGCCCAATCCTAAATTTTATTAATCTCTTACCAAGAAATGATGCCGGCTCAATTGCAGCTTCCCATTGCTTACATGTTTCCGCCATGAAGTCATCAGCGGGTGGGTCATCCTCTGAAAAAGGTTTTAATATATTCTTATCATCCGCTCCGTACCAACTGATCCCAGATGCGCTTATTATCGTCTTCACTTTATTTGGAATAGTTTTTAAACCTTCGATAATCAATTTTGCGCTGTCAACGCGGCTACTTACAATTTCTTTCCTTACTTTTTCATTCCAGCGTTTAACTGCGAAGTTTGCGCCAGCAAGATGAATGATGTAGTCTGCTTTTGCGAAAGCCTCTTTATCGAGAGTTTGTTCGTTAACATCCCATGCGGCGTAAGAGAGTTTATCGTTTTTGGCTTTTTGTTTATGGTTGGTGTGACGGGTAAAAATAATTACGTTAAACCCTCTTTCAATTAAAGCTTGAGTCAACGCCTTACCGATCATTCCAGTGCCGCCGGTTATTAGGACTGTTTCCATGAATCAAAGTTGATTACTTTTTTATAATAAACAGTTGAGAGAAGAGATTGTTTATTATATGTTACTAATTGCTGAATAGAATTACAGACAGTACAAGAGAGCGACGCAGCGGATGACAACAAGAATTACTAAAGCTGGTAACTTAATAATAATTCTTCCAAAAAATAACCCCCCGATAGAAATCGGGGGGAACAACTAAAAACACAAGCCTGTAATAAGGCTGGTGGAAGTAATTCAAGAGGATCGGGATTTAATAAATCCAACGGCTATTTAATCGGGTTTCTTCCCGTCTAAGAATGTATTGATGGTGCTGATCTTTGATTGATTGTTTTCGTCAGTCTTGACTTCGTAGTTGCTGTAAAAGTTTTCAACTGTATTGGCTGAGCTGCCATACAATTCCATATTGCGGCGGATATAAGCCGGCACAGTCTCAAACTCATTATTCGGGTCAGCCGCGTTAATGTTGAAAGACAAATTACGCAGCTTCTTCAACCTCTCGGTTGCCCTACGTTGTTGATCTTCATTTTCGTCCTGCAGCGCAGGTTCCTCATTTGAAGCAGTCAAAGGTTGCTGAGAATGATGGGCCAACGGCCTATCCGCCGCTGGAATGTCATTCCGCATGACCAATTGCATATCGCAAGGAGATTCCTCGTTGACAGGCGTTGGATCGTTTTGCGGAACACTTGGTTCTTCTGCAGAAAGCATTGGGGTAGAGACCCCTACTTTTGGTTCTGCGTAAATATTGGACGGTCTGGCCAGATACCCCCCCGATGCTGCAGACGCCGGTGAGGCATTATCTTTAGTGGAAACTTTTTCTTCTTTATTGTTTGTGGATTTTACGGGATTGGTATTCGAAAATAATACTTCGTTTTTTTCTGTGGATAACATTTTGTCCCCAGTAGTTTCACCAGTCATTCTATTAGTGGTTTCACTAAGTGGTTTTTCGGTAACATGAATATCCCACACGACAGTTTTCTTATCTTCAGTTGGTTGCAAAATGTAAGATTCATTTTCCTGTTCTTCCAATTCTTCATCTTCAACGATCATCATGGCAGATACTGGTTCATCTGCTGCTGGAATATCAACAAGTGTGGGTGCAAGCAAGTCTATGACTTTTGTTTCAGGTTTTACTTCTTCCACAACTTTCTTTTTCTCGTCTTCACCCAATACCATTACAATTTTTTCTTCTTTGGGTTCCTTCTTCTTTATTTCCTTTTTAGAAAATGGGTCTTTATGTTCAAAACCTGTAGCGATAAGTGTGATACCTAGATTATTTCCCAGTGTATTATCATAACCAAGCCCCAATATCACATCTGTGTTCTCTCCAGCCTGGCTCAATAAATAATTTTGAATGATCTCTACTTCATCCATTGTGAATTCGTGCTCACCTTCACAAGAATTGATATTGATAAGTATCCATTTAGCACCGCGAATATCGTTATCATTCAACAATGGAGAATTCAACGCTTCTTCAATTGCTTTTTGCGCACGGTTTTCACCTGAGGCTGTTGCACTACCAAGTATTGCAACACCACCATTCTTCATGACTGTGCAAACATCAGCAAAGTCAACATTGATCTGACCGGTTGTTGTGATAACATCTGTGATACATTTTGCTGCTGTTGCCAACACATTATCTGCTTTTGCAAATGCATCACGCATTTTCAAATTGCCAAACTGGTGACGGAGTTTATCATTACTGATCACAAGTAATGTATCAACGTATTGTTTCAGATTTTTTATTCCTTCTTCTGCCTGCTGAATCCTTTTCTTTCCTTCGTATGCAAAAGGAGTTGTAACGATACCAACAGTAAGAATGCCGAGATCCTTACAAATTTTTGAAATGATCGGGGCACCACCCGTACCGGTGCCACCACCCATGCCAGCAGTGATGAATGCCATTTTGGTATTCACTTCCAATATGCGACGGATCTCTTCCAACGATTCTTCGGTTGCCTGTCTGCCAATTTCGGGATTAGCACCGGCACCGAGTCCTTGAGTAAGGTGTGGGCCCAGCTGAACCCTATTTGGCACCATGCTTTGAGCAATAGCCTGTGCGTCGGTATTGCAGATGATGAAGTTGACGCCTTCAATCATCTGGCTAAACATATGATTGACTGCATTACTTCCACCACCTCCAACACCGATCACTTTGATGATCGATGATTTTTCTTTTGGCAAATCAAAATGTATCATACTGTTGAATTTTAAAAGCTGCTTACCGGTTCCGCAGCGGTTATGGGGTTAGTTTTTAATTTTTACTTTTAAATTTTGACCTATAAATGATGATCTTCTTCTTCTTTAAACAGATCAACAAGCCTGTCCTTGAATTTGTCCCAAAAACCAGTCAGGTTTTTACGCCTTGTCATCTTATCGGCAGAAACTGCTTCTTCAGGAACCATTGCTTCTTCTGCTGTCTGTTTCAGGCTATCCGGCACTTCCACAACTTTGAAATCCATTTCGAATTGTTTACGGTTATGTTCATAATCATCATAACCTTTCAAGATCAAACCGATGCAAGTTGAGTAAGTTGGTTTAGCCAATTCTTCAATATGACCAGCAGCAAGATGTTCATTCGGAAAACCAATCCTTGCATTCAAACCTGTTGCATATTCTGTCAACTGGATCATGTGTTTCAATTGTGACCCACCCCCGGTAAGAATGATTCCTCCATTTAATGCTTTGTTATCAAGACCAACTTGTTTTAAGTGATAAGTAACAAAGTCAAGTATCTCGCTCATACGAGCCTGTATGATGTTGGCGAGATTTTTTACACTGATCTCTTTTGCAGGCATTCCACGCAAACCAGGAATAGTGATATAGGCATTTGCTTTTGCTTCATTAGATAAGGCGCTTCCAAACTGAACTTTCATTTGCTCAGCCTGAGTTTTTAAAACACCCAAACCCGTTTTAATATCATTTGTAATATTCTCACCAGCGAAAGGAATAACTGCGGTGTGTTTTAAAATTCCTTCATAGAAAACTGCGAGGTCAGTTGTGCCACCGCCAATATCAACTATTGCAACACCGGCTTCCAGATCTTCTTGCCCCATTACTGCAGCAGCAGATGCCAATGGTTGTAAGACCAGGTCCTTTGTTGCAAGCATCGCTTTCTCAACACTGCGATTGATATTGCGAATTGCATTTTTGTCCCCTGTGATGATATGGAAGTTTGCCCCAACTTTTACACCGCCATAACCGATCGGGTTAGGTATATTTTGAAAATTATCGATGGTGAATTCCTGTGGAATTACATCAATTATCTGGTCACCTGCCGGAATATAAGTTTTGTATTGATCAGCTACCAACTGGTCAATTTCTTTACGTGTGATTTCTTCTTCGGTGTTCTGACGAACTATATCGCCACGAGTTTGCAGACTTTTAATATGATGCCCGGCAATACCCACGTACACTTCTTTAACTTCCAAACCTGGATTAGAGGCAAGACAATTTTCAAGCGCCGCATTAATGGCTTTGATTGTTTCATCAATGTTAAGCACCTGGCCATGTTTTACACCATTGCTATTGGCTCGCCCAAAGCCAAGGATCTCCAGCTTACCAAATTCATTTTTGCGACCGGCGATCACAGCGATCTTGGTGGTGCCGATATCGAGTCCGACGATAATGGGTTGTTCGTTGTTCATGATATTGTAGTTTTTAGTTGTTTACAGATTTGAGGTCGATGGTTTATTGTTTTTAGTTTTTTTGTTTCAAGCCTTTGTAATTCTAATCGTCTTCCATTGCCTTCGAATCTTCCGGTGGAAGATTCGCACTCTTGTGCTTCCGTAATTCTATTCAGCTCTTCACTTTCAACATTCAACTTTCATTTTTCAATTTGTTTTCCTGGGCATTACCGCTCTTGGTTTATTTTCATTGGGTTTGTTTTGGTTTTTAGAGGGTAGGGATTCAGCTTTCAGAGCATTTGGGTTAGTAGATTGAGGGCTGGTGGCTCTCAACTCGTTCGTACTTACTTGCGATCCACTTATTATTGGTTTTTCAGTAATCGGTTTTAAGGCAACAAGGCTGTCATATTGATTTTGTACCTGCTTCAGCATTTCATTTACTCTTCTTTTCAACATAACGGTATCGACTTTGTTTTTTTCGGTTCCTCTTCTTGTCCCGACGACTTGTCCTGTATACTGAACATCTATTGTACTGTATGCATCAAATCCTTTTTCTGCAAGTACTTGTTTATAAAAGATCATCAAACGATTAAATTTTTTCTGAATGTCTTTTCCATTTCCAAGTTTTATCAAATGATTGCCTACAACAGGGCTTAATTCAAAATTTCTCTCTGGTGTTATATCTATTTGAGCTACCTGGCTCATCCAGAAACGATCGTTGCTTATATATGCAGCAATATTTTTTACATCATCCAATAACAGACTATCTTTTGATGAGTAAACCTTTTTATCAGGAAAGCCGGTAAACACCGGAACTCTTGCACTTATTTTATCAGACAGTGGTATTTTTCTTTCGGTACTATCAATATAAAATGTATTGCCAGTGTTTGTAAAGATTCTTGCTATTGGCTCTCTTTCGTAAACTTCTACGTGTAATACATTTCGATTATCAAACCACATCTCAGCTTTGCGGATCCAAATATTGTCTCTTAAAAGTTGTTCAAGTTTCTTTAGGTTTATATCTGCCATCTTTTGACCTTTCAACTCTGACCCCGCTCCAGATCTTAGCAGTTTCCTGATATCATTTGCATCTATAAAGAAATTATTTGTCGCTCCTTTAATTGTGATGGTATAATCTGTACAATCTTCTTTCTTCTTTTTACCGATGGCTGCAATTAATAAGCTCAGCATGCCACCTCCTATGCAAACCCAGAGCATCACAAATAATATTTTCCGTATTGTCGCTTTTGTATTCACAAAAAATTATTTCAAAATTTCTTTTATTGGTTCTACGAGCAGATCAATGTCTCCTGCTCCTGCTGTTACCAGAACTTTTCCCTGTTTCTTAAAATTCTTTTTTACCCAACCTGACAATTCTTCTTTATTCAACACCATTTTATTCTTGTTCTTCATTTTTTCTAAGATCATTTCACTGTTCACTCCTGTTATCGGTGATTCTCTTGCAGGATAAATTGGCAACAGTATCACTTCATCAGCCATGTCCAACACCTCTGCAAATCCATCTGCCAGGTCTCTTGTTCTTGTGTACAGATGCGGTTGAAATATCACCGTACACTTTTTATCACTGAACAAGGATTTGGCTCCACTGATCAATGCCCTAAGTTCTTCCGGGTGATGAGCATAATCATCAATAAAAACTAATTCATCAGTTTTAATGATATACTCAAATCTTCTTTTCACACCTTTGAAATCCGCTACTGCCGCTTTGATCTTCTCTTTATCAATATTTAAAGAACTTGCTACTGCTATTGCTGCTACTGCATTTTCAGCATTATGCATTCCACCTATATTCAATCTCACCTTTTCCATTCTCTTATCTTCTATTACAACATCAAATTCATAACTCCCATTCATCATCTTAATATTCTCAGCATGTGCATCTGCACTTTTGTTTTGTACGCTATAAGTCAGATGTCTGGCCCCTTTCAGGTCCGTTGTCCTTTTTAATCCAAACTTGCTGATCAATAAACCCCCTTTTTTTATTCTCCCGCTGAATTCAATAAATGCTTGCTCCATTTCTTCAGCGGTTCCATAAATATCCAGGTGATCAGGATCCATTGCTGTTATGATCGCCACATCAGGACTTAATTTCAAAAAACTTCTGTCGTACTCATCCGCTTCAACAACACTTACATTTCTTTCACTGCTCCAAAAATTAGTTCCATAGTTCACCGAAATGCCACCGAGAAATGCATTACATCCATAACCCGTGTGTCGCAGTAAATGCGCAACCATCGTTGTAATAGTTGTTTTGCCATGTGTACCTGCGATACATATATTAAAAGAACTTTCTGTTGCTATCTGCAAAACATCACTGCGCTTTACTACTTCATATCCATGCTGCTGATAATACACCAGCTCTTTGTGTTCTTTTGGAACGGCAGGTGTGTACACAACTAATTCAGCTTCCTTGGGAATCAGCTCAACATTCTCTTCATAATGGATCTTCATTCCTTCCTGCTCTAATTCCTTTGTTAAAGAACTTGGTGTTTTGTCATACCCACTCACCTTTACACCGTTTGAATGAAAGTATCTCGCCAATGCACTCATTCCGATTCCACCGATGCCAATGAAATAAATCGAATTCACACTTCTCTTTGTCTTACTCTTTTCATTCATTCTAAAAAAAACGTTCAATGCTCAATTTTCAATTCTCGACTTTCAATTTTTCGCCCCCCGAAGGGGGAATTCATAAGGACAGTATTTGATCTTTTTGGAACCCGTCAAAAACTCGTCATACTAATTTTAAAATCTCGTCGGCTATTCTTTCATCAGCATTCTTTATTGCTAATTCACTAATATGTCTTCTCAGTTCACTTTGCCTGGCGTCATCCTTTGCTAATTCAATGATCATTGGTACCAGCTTCTCTTTTGCTTCACTATCTTTTACGATCAACGCTGCGTGTTTGTCAACCAAGCTCATTGCATTCACCGTTTGATGATCTTCGGCAGCGTAAGGAAAAGGCACAAACAATGTTGGCTTTTTCATCACGCATAATTCTGCAATAGCGATAGCACCGGCTCTTGAGATCACTATATCACTGGCTGCATAAGCATACTCCATCTTTGTAATAAAATCATTTACCCAAACTCCCGGTTTGCCTGCTACCCTTTCTCTCGCCTTTGCGAGGTAAGGCTTTCCTGTTTGCCAAATCAACTGTAAACCTGCATTCAGAATATCATCCAGGTGTTCATCAACCGCTTCATTGATCGATTTTGCTCCAAGACTACCTCCAACTACAAAAACAGTTTTTTTATTTAAATGCAGCTGGAAAAAATTGTCACCTTCTGTTCTTGTTACTGATGATCCCGAAATAGTTGATCTTACAGGGTTGCCGGTCAATATGATCTTTTCTTTGGGAAAAAATTTCTCCATGCCTTCATAAGCCACACAGATCTTTTTTGCTTTTTTTCCAAGGATCATATTTGTTTTTCCCGCAAATGAGTTTTGTTCCTGTATTACGGTTGGAATATTTTTCTGCTGTGCCAATTGCAACATTGGAAAACTGGCATAACCACCAACTCCAATTACTGCATCAGGCCTGAACCCACTCATTATTTTTCTCGCCTGGAAATAACTTTTAATGATCTTGAAAGGCAAACCAATATTTTTTATCAAAGAGCTTCTGTTGAATCCTGCTATATCTAATCCTATGATCTTATATCCGGCATGCGGTACTTTCTCCATTTCCATTTTCCCTTTCGCACCTACAAACAATATCCCGATCGAACTATCTTTTTTTTTCAAAGCGTTGGCTATTGCGATTGCCGGAAAAATATGTCCACCAGTGCCGCCACCTGCTATAATAATTTTTTTACTCACTTACCATTTCTTTTTTTCCTTCTAACTGCTCCACATTTCTCGCCACACTAAGTATGATACCAATTGCAAAACATGTAAATAAAAAACTACTTCCGCCCATACTCACTAATGGGAGGGTTACACCCGTCACTGGAAATAAGTTTACACTCACTGCCATGTTTGCCACTGCTTGTATCACCAATGTAAAACTGAGTCCCAATGCGAGAAATGCCCCGAATGCATAAGGACAACGTTTGAAAATCCTGATACTTCGCCACAAGAACACGAGATAGATGAATAGAATAAATGCCCCGCCTATTAATCCATATTCTTCCATAATGATTGGATATATAAAATCATTATAAGCTTGCGGTAAAAAATCTCTTTGTGTACTATTACCGGGACCAACGCCAACCAAACCCCCTTTTGCTATTGCGATCTTTGCCTGTGTTACCTGGTAAGCATCATCATCAATAGACTGTTTACTTCCATACATGAAACCTTCGACCCGATTGATCCATGTATCTGCTCTTGCAAATAGTCCTGATGAAGTCTTTTTGGAACCTGTTAATTCATCCCCGGCTGAATTATGGCGAATAACGGCTGCAATTATTAAGATCACAATTGGAATACATGCAATGCCAACTGTAATCAATAAGTGCCTGGTATTTACTCTCCCTATAAAAAATAAAAGCAAACAACTTGCGCCAAGTAACAAGGCAGTGGAAAGGTTTGCCGGTGCAATCAATGCGCAAACAAGCCCAACAGGAATGATCAATGGCAAATAACCTTGTTTGAAATCTTTAATCACATTTTGTCTTTTGCTTATTTGTCTCGAAACATACATGAACAAAGCAAGCTTCGCCAAATCGGAAGTTTGCATTGTCATGTTGATTATCGGCAGGCGGATCCATCTGCTGCCCTCATTCATTCGTACACCGAAGAATAATGTGTATATCAACAGCGGGATAGAAATGATAAAGAGGAAGTAGGCAACTTTTGACCAGATAGTGTAATTGACACGATGAGCAAAGTAGATCACAGCCATCCCCATTATTATAAATGCTATTTGCTTAAACAGGTATACTTCTGTATTACCCCTGTATAATTTATATGCGAGTGAACCTGTAGCACTATACACAACAAGCAATGATGCAAGTACAAGAAGTATCACTAATGCCCAGATCACTTTATCACCTTTGGTGCGTTGGCTAAAGTTTTTGATCTGGTGCTGTATGTTTAAAGCTTCGGTCATTTTTACCCACCCCTATGGGTTTTTCCTTTATAAGTAATTTCTTTTGCCCCTCCCCATGGAGGGGATGAACAGTTTATATGTTGAATAAAGAACTAATTGTACAAGAGTGCGACGCAACAAAAGCTAAATAGTAGCATTGTCACTGATAACATAATTATCACACTCATTACTAAAGAACTTGTCAAGCGCACAATGAAACCCACTAACTAAGTCTCCCCTTTAGGGGGATAGGGGGTTCATAATTCTTTCACAGCTTTCTTAAACTGGTTACCTCTATCCTCATAATTTTTAAACAAATCGAAACTTGCACAGGCCGGACTTAATAAAACAACATCTCCCTTTTCTGCAAAATGAAAGGCAGCATGTACGGCTTCTGAGGCGCTGCCCGTGTTTACAATAGGGCTTGTTATATTTCCAAAGGCCTCGTGAATTTTGCGATTATCAGTCCCGAGACAAATGATCGCTTTCACTTTTTCTTTGACCAGCTCAGTGATCAATGAATAATCATTTCCTTTGTCGACCCCGCCGAGGATGAGGATAGTGGGCTTGTTCATACTTTCCAATGCGTACCATGTACTATTTACATTTGTTGCTTTGCTATCGTTAATGAACTCAACTCCACGAATGGTGGCCACAGGCTCCATTCTATGTTCCAGGCTTTGAAAAGTTGTGACAGCTTCTCTTATCTTTTCCTTTCTAAGTTCCAGCGTTGAAGCTGCTACACATGCGGCCATCGTGTTATATTGGTTATGTATTCCTTTTAATGCAAAATCATAGACACTCATGCTTACGTAATCGTTTCCGGTTCTTACATACATGTCCCCGTCTTTGATAAATGCTCCGTTCAGTGGTTCTTTTTTCATGCTAATTGGCAGTTGTTTTGATTGAATATTGAACTTGTTTAAATATTTCATAGTTACTTCATCATCCAGGCAATAAATGAAATGGTCATTCTTGTCCTGGTTCATAGTGATACGGAATTTGCTCCGTATATAATTCTCAAACTTGTAGTCGTAGCGGTCAAGATGATCTTCAGTAATGTTGGTGAGGATCGCCACATCCGCTCTGAATGTTTTGATATCATCCAACTGGAAACTGCTGATCTCCGCCACATACAATGTTTTGGGATCTGTCGCAACTTGTCTTGCAAATGAAAAACCGATATTGCCAACCATTGCACAATCAAGCCCTGCTGTTTTGCAGATATGATATGTCAATGTGGTGGTTGTCGTTTTTCCATTGCTGCCGGTGATGCCGATGATCTTACTGTTCCCTTTGAATCGATAAGCCAACTCTATTTCACTGATGATCTCAATGCCTTTTGCTCTTATCATTTTCACCATCTCATTTTTTTCCGGTATGCCCGGGCTCTTCACCACTTCATCAGCATCCAGAATTTTTACATCAGTGTGCTTGCCTTCTTCAAATTCAATTCCGGCATCCAGCAACTCGGTGCGATAGATCTCTTTCAAAGAACTTTCATCTGTAAGAAACACGGTATACCCTTTTTGTTTTGCCAGCAACGCAGCGCCGACGCCACTTTCACCCCCGCCGAGTATGACAAGTTTCTTGTTCATTATCGTCATTCATGGGTTGTACGGAACTCTGGTTCTTCATAAGCATTAGTCTTCTTTTTCTGCACCACAATCTGGTTTGGACTTTCCGTATTTAGTTTCTTAGGGCTTGAATAAAGGGCGGTTTTTCAATAATTCGTTCGTCAATCGTAAATCGTTAGTTGTGAATAAGAGCTTTTATTTTTCTTGAACACTTTCACGATTCACGTCTCACGTTTCACGATATATCATCTCATTTTCAACGTTGCAATACTCAATAACACACCAAGCACTGTTACGATCCAAAATCTCGTAGCAATCTTTGCTTCATGATAACCTTGCTTTTGGTAATGATGATGCAAGGGGCTCATGAGTAAAATTCTTTTTCCAACTCCAAACTTTCTCTTTGTGTATTTGAAATATGTAACCTGTATCATGACACTTAACAACTCCACGAAAAACACTCCACAGAAAATCGGTATCAATAACTCTTTATGAACAATAATTGCAATTGATGCGATAATTCCCCCCAGCGTTAAGCTTCCAGTATCACCCATGAATACCTGTGCCGGGTACGAATTATACCAGAGAAAACCGACACATGCTCCGATCATAGCTGCAATAAAAATTGATAACTCACCAAGATCAGGGATGTACATGATGTTGAGATAATCCGCCAGGAAGAGATTACCGCTTGAATAAGCAAAAATTCCAAGGCACACACCGATCAATGCTGATGTTCCTGTTGCCAATCCATCTAACCCATCCGTAATATTGGCTCCATTTGAAACTGCAGTAATTATAAATATTACTATAAGTATATAAAGTACCCATGTGTAATCCCGCCAACTTGCGGGTAAAAGTTTTGAATAATTAAATTCATGACTTTTTACAAACGGAATAGTTGTTACAGGTACTTTGGTTTCCACAAAATATTTTGGCTTATTATTTACAGTCTTGCTGAACACTGTTG
>DASTZB010000372.1:0-3647 GCA_035764525.1 Chitinophagaceae bacterium
CTATTGCCCAATCTATATTTTTAAGATTAAGATTTTTGAGAGGTCCAATTAGCGGCTCAAGCGAAAGAAATTTTATATGCGCATCTGTTTTCCGTAAAGCGTCAATTCTCCCAACCACTCTTTCGTCCTCTACCGATGTTCCCATCCAAATATTTTTAGACCAGGTAAGTTCATGATTGTATTTCAAAACTATTTCCGGTCTCTTGGTTAATACTTGATAGGTATGCTGCGGAGTATCATTCATCACTTTGAAAACTTTTTTGATGAATGATAAAGGAACGTCTTTATGAAACAAATCACTCATTGAATTGACAAAAACCAAACTTGGTTTTTTCCAAGTGTATGGGATAGTCAATGTCTCCGGATGAATCGTAATCTTAAAACCATTTTTATATTTTTCCATACCCATTGCCTGGAGACGATAGGACATAACTTCTGCATAACAGAACTTGCATCCTGCTGAAAGCTTATTACAACCCGTTGTAGGATTCCAGGTTTTTTCCGTCCATTCAATACTTGAATCAGCCATAATCAGAACAGTTCTAAGTTTTCGTTCAACACATAATATATTTTTCGTGGCTCATCTCTATAATCTTGATAAGTATTATAAAAAGCATTCTTTCTTCCAATCGAACCATCAAAGTTAAATACGTTTAAATCATTTTTTAGTTGCCAGTCCCTTAAAATTTCATTAGCATCTTTTGGTAAAAACCCTTCATGTAAAATAAAATTATAGACATCATTATTATACCTTTTGCCGCTACTTATAAAATTTTTAGCCTTTCTGGGAAGTTTAATAATTCACTTCCTGAAAACATACTACTTGTCCTTTCATATCGCCAAATCCTTCCTTGTTCAGAATCGATTTCCCATTTTGTCTCTAACATTTTTTCTAAACCTCTAATATTACTTGTAAAAAAGAAAAGACAAAAAAACTGTCCTGGTTCTCTTTCAAGAGTAAATGTGTCAACATAATAACCGGGCAAAATATTTTTTAAACTATCCTTTATCTTGGCAATGAAGTCAATTTGCGATGTATATTCTGGTACACCATTTGGAAAAATTTCAGAAGTAAGACGATACAGTGGTTCATGACTCGCATTAATTTTTTCTTTATCCATTCCAGCGAAACGATACATATCTCTAATGGGAAGAAATACCAACACTTCTGTCTTTTTATTACTTAAAAATTCCTTGATGTGTAATACGCTTATTTCTTTATATCCCTTGGGGTCTAAAAAAATAACTGCTTTTTCTTTCAAAAATTTATTTATTTCAGAAATTACGTTTGGACGGATATCAAGGTAATCTTCATTTGTAATATGCACTTCACATTGCTCTGGAATATTTGTGCTTCCTAAACTTTTCCTCAATTTTGAAATTACTTCAGGAGAAATATCGTTAAAAGTAATTGTAACCTTCGGCATGTTTTCCATGGTTGCATAACAACCTCTTATTTTATCCAAAGCAATAATTGGACTGCCCTTTGCTCCGTCTTCATATATGCCTTCTCCACAGAACAGGTCATAAAAATGAATATTTGTAGTTTGACCATCTTGTACTATTACTCTTAAATATTTAGCAAGATAATCACCATACAATTTGACTTTCGCTTGACTGTGGTCAAGCATTAATTTATGTGTGTCCTTGCTCATTGCGGTAAACTTAACTCCGTAACACTTTAAGTATACAATATCTTCCACACCTCCCAGATCTCATTTACATCACTTGTGCTCATATGTTTGGGAGGGTAATTTTCATTTCTTGATATGAGATAAATAATGTCATTCTTCTTGTCGACTCTTATTTTTTTACATTGAACTCCTTCAGTGGATACGACAACATATGATTTATTATCCTGGATTTCATTACTCTTAATTTTAATTCCGATGACGGTTACTCCATCAGGAATTTCAGGGTCCATAGAATCTCCTGAGATATCGAAAGCTCTGGCAATACCGTATGGTTTGTAAGGAATTTTTATCGTCTCTAATTTTTTAATATAAGTGCTATCGCCAAAGCTTCGCGCATAGCCTGCTGCTGCTTTAACCGGTACTTTCAATACTTCGAACAATGTCTGTTCTTCTGTTTTTTTGCTCTTAAAATTTTCAATGTCCTGATACATGAGGTCTGTAACACCAACATCAAAAAATGACGCAAGCTTTAACACCTTATGTATATCCGGCAATGCACGCCCATCTTCATATGCTTTATAAGAAGATTTTCCCTTGAGAGAAAGTAATTCCGCCATCTCTTCAAGTGTTTTGTTTTTCTGCTTACGCAGAAAGAATAAATTCTCCGGCAGATATGATTGTATTTCTTTTCTTGATAGTACCATTTTGCAATAATACAAAACAGAACCGTAAAAGTGCAAAAATGTTGCACTTTTATTTTATAGTGCTCCTTTCAATCCGCGTCAATCCGCATTTTCGGGTCATCCCTGCCTGCCAATGCTAAAGCCGATGCGATGGCAGGCAGGCGTGTGCTATTTTTTTTTCCCTTCAACAGAATTCCCACCGCTGCCACCTAAGCCCGATGGAACGTAGCGCAGCGGAGAGACAGCCTGCCTGCCAATACGCAAGCCAACCCGATGGCAGGCAGGCGGGACGGTAAGTTGAGAGAGCTATAATGGTTGCTTCCAAACCCCTAAAAATCCCCCTCTAATCCCTGTTTTCTGCGTTTATCAGCGGTCTATTAATCTGCTTGGCTGTCAACGCCTTCAACCCGAAACAAGTAACCCGTAACCCGAGACAAATTTAGGTTTTGCGGAACGTAAATTTATTCTACATTTGCGTCCCCTTTAAAAAATCAGTTATCAATTCAATAAGAAGCAAAAAGTGGCTAAAATCAGTTATAAAACCGTTTCGGCTAATAAAACTACGGTAGACAAAAAGTGGCTTTTGGTGGATGTTGCCGGACAACCGCTGGGACGTATCACGTCTTTTATTGCTGCCCGCATCCGCGGAAAGCATAAAACCAACTACACTCCTCATGTGGATTGCGGAGATAATGTGGTAGTTATTAATGCCGAGAAAGTAAAGCTCACCGGCAAAAAAATGTCTGACAAAGTGTATGTGTCCTACACCGGCTACCCGGGCGGACAACGCTTTGCTACTCCCAAAGAGACGCTGCAAAAGCATCCGGAAAGAATTATTGAGCATGCCGTAAAAGGAATGCTTCCCAAGAACCGCTTGGGTCGCGCGATCTTCAACAACCTGCATATCTATGTAGGCAGCGAGCATCCTCATGCAGCGCAAAAACCGGTAGCGGTTTCCCCTAATTAATCTTCATATTAAAAAAGTATAAATGGAAGTAACAAGTAAAGTACAAGGAACCAGGTCGTTCACAAAGGACGGTATCGTTCATGCAATAGGAAGAAGAAAAACTTCAGTCGCCCGCGTTTACGTTCAGAGCGGTGCCGGAAAAATCACCGTCAATAAAAAAGATTACACCAATTATTTTCCTACTCCGCAGCTTCAGAACGTGCTGAACCAGGCGCAGCAAATCATCAACGCTGCCAACCAGTACGATGTAAACGTAATTGTTGAAGGAGGTGGAATTACCGGTCAGGCAGAGGCAATTCGCCTTGGCATCAGCCGCGCGCTGGTTATAATTAGTGCTGAAAACAAACCGGCACTTAAAGCCAA
>DASTZB010000373.1:0-9496 GCA_035764525.1 Chitinophagaceae bacterium
GTACGCTTTAAATACTGTTTGGTGCAAAATGAAATCAGAAATAAATAGCATCAATAATGGAAAAGCAAAGCCTTTCCATTTCCTGTCGAAATAGGCTCCGCCAAAAATGGCCATTGCTCCCAGTGGAGAAAAATTAGCCAGTGGAGAAACATCATAATTGAAATTGAAAATTACTCTTATGGCTGCTGTGATTGATATGATGATCAATAACACAGCTGTACGCGGATTGAACTTTATCGTAGTCATATACCTGGATTTAATGTTATAATTGAAAGTGAATGCCGCCTGTTACATTTATGCCCTGCACATTGTAACCATATACTTCATAGTAATCCTTCTTATTCGTGATATTTTTTATATCAGCAAAAATGGTCAGCTTCTTTTTTAATAAGCTATACCCGGCATACACATTCCACAAAGCATATCCATTCAGATCTACCTGTGATGCAGGAAAGCTGGTATAATCATTATCGATCCGTTTACCGGTAACCTGTAATGAGCTGCTGATAAATAAATTTTTGTTCACGTTGTATTCTACAAAAAGGTGCACATTATGCTTTGGTCTGCGAATCAAATTATAATAAGTGGTGTCTTTGGTTGACAGTTTTTGTGTAATCTTACCATCGACATAAGCATAATTTATTTTGATGCTCACTTGTTTATTTACAGCGTATGCCGCTTCAAGTTCCGCTCCGTAATCATGTTGCTTATCACGATTTTCATAACCATTAAATCCGTAAATAATTACATTGTTTATAGAGCGATTGAATCCTGTAATGGTGAATTCTAATTTTTTTTCTGCCACAGCAGTCTGCAAACCTGCTTCCTGGGTATTTGATTTTTCCGGTTTCAGGTTGGGATTAGATCCGAAAGGACCAAAAAGCTCATTAACTGACGGAGCCCTGAAACCGCTGGTGATATTTACAAACAATTTAAGATTGTTATGAACTAAATAAGACGGATTAAAACTGTATGTAAAATTATTACCATATTGATTGTGATGATTCCATCGCCCGCCCAGCTCTGCACTTAATCCTTTAGCGCATTTAAAATAGAAAGAAAGATAAGGACTAAGAATACTGTTGGTGGTATCGGGAGCATCAATACGATAGCTTTGATAATTTAGCCCAGCAACGAAGTGTACATTTTTGCTCAGGTTATGATTTGTATAAGCCTCAACATGATGAAATTTTCCGTTGGTAATAAACTCTCCATATTGGCTGGTATAATTTCTCTTTGTAAAGTCATATCCATAATTAAGAAATACCGTTCCATTTTTATAAATGTATTGGCTTGTCAGCCCGGTATTTGACAATGAAGCGGAATAATGATTCGGTGCGTCGGTAAAGGAAGCGGCATCATAACTACCTTTAAATTTGGAAAAACGATAATAAGGTGAAAACTTAAACTTATCCGTTACATTAATTCCTAAAACAGTCTGCACAGCCTGTTGGGTAAAACCATCTTTGTCAAAATTTGCTTTGCCAGTTGTATCTCTTGCCTCTGAAATGCCATCCGTGGTATTATATACATAATTCACATTATACTCCAGGATTTTAGTTTTCTGGCTAAGATTGGCGTTGCCTTTAAAACTGTTATAGCCTCCGTAAGTGAGTAGCCCTTTGAACTGGGGATTTTTGGTTACAGGTTTTTTTGAAATAATATTTATTACACCTGCTACCGCATTGGAACCATACAATGTACTTTGACTGCCTTTTAAAATTTCAATTCGCTCTATATTATCCAATGAAAGCAATCGCAGATCAAAACTGCCGCCAACACCTGATGGATCATTAAGCGGCACACCATCCAGCAATAACAGGGTATATTTATCAGTAGCGCCGCGAAGAAATAATGATTTGTCTTTACCAGGATTACTGGTAGCGCCGTTTACTATAATACCCGCCTCTTCATTCAATAATTGTGAAATATCTTTCCCGCCACTTTGCATGATCCGCTCTTTAGTAATAACGGTAATTACTTTTCCTGTTCCGCTTTGTTTTTGCGGAAACTTGTTTGCAGTGATTACCACCTCATCCAATGTTCTTACTGTTGTGTCTTCCTGTGCCGATAGCTGACTGCCAATTAATGCAGCAGCCACGATCAAAAATTTCTTTTTCATTTAAAAAAGTTTTTGTGTGACTGCTTCCGGTAAATGTTGTTGGTGGGGACACCAACAACGGCGATTTAGAAATATAAAAGCCTTGCGACGATTACATCTCTTGCCTTTCACCCGAAAGCAAAAAATTATTTATGACCTGGCAGGTCTTCTGGCTTACTCCGTTGTCGAAGCCTTCCCGTCTCGCGACAGTGGCATGAAGATTCACAACTTTAAAGGAGCTTACAGCTACGGGGATAGCGTCAGATTTTGACTGACTTCCCTTTTAATCTTGTTAATTATTACGTAACCAACACAAGGAATTTTTTTCAACGTCCTTTGCGTCGTCCCGATTTAATCGGGATACTGCAGAATTTCTATGCAGCAATAATTAACTTAAGAACCAAATCGGAAGCAAATGTAGGGACACAGGTTTTGAAATCAAGAATAATTTTTATCACATTTTTATCTACACAAAAAGCATTACTGTTTTATTTGTGAGTGGAAAAGCAGATAAATAAGAGGTTCGTCGGTGAAAGCAGCGTATCCGACGATACTTTGCAGAATCCGGATAAACTTTGAGATAACCCGGTTGTCTCATTCTATATACACAAAGCATGAAGCAACTTTAAAGCTAAGATTTCCGTTTCCCTTTTTTAAATCATTATTCCATTAAAATAGAAATAAGTGTTATGAAGAAAGTCATTATTGCGTTGACGGGGTTCGTTATTATATTACTGTGGTCTTGCGCTAAGGGAAAAGTGAATTATAGCCCTGATTGCAGCGGTGCAGCAAAAACTTTTTCAGGGGATGTCAGTCCTATCATATCGTCATATTGTGCTACGCCGGGATGTCATGCTACAGGCAGTGGAAATGGTCCCGGCGCATTGACTAATTATTCTGAGATCTTCAATGCAAGATCAGATATTCGCCGTCAGGTAGGTAATGGCAGTATGCCCCAAAATAACAGCCTTAGTAATTCTCAAAAAGATGCCATCATGTGCTGGATAGACAGCGGTGCTCCGAATAATTAATTATACCAGAGGTAATCGATACATATTTAATCACACGCATTCATCATTTGTAACAGATATTCGGGATGACAGAATGGGGTGCCTATCCCTATCAAGATCACTAATCAAAATACAAATAATAGTTGGGCAGTGATAGCAACATCACTATAGTTTTTAAAACGGTAAGCGATTTATTTAAAATTAAAATGCAATGCAATGCCACCGGCGAAATTGAAAGTAGAAGCCGCGTTATAATAACGTCCCCCAAAAGCATTGATATCATTTCCCAGGCTATACTTTTCATCAAGAATATTATCAAGTGCAATAAAAAGATCCATTAGTACTTTCGGGTGAAGATGTTTCTTCCAACCTGCTCTGGCTCCTAATAAATTATATGACGAAGCATACTCTGTGTTGGCATCATTTAAAGGAATCCCATCTGCGTAATAATAATTTACATTCAGGTAAATGCCTTGCTTTATTCCAAGATCAATACCGGCTGCGACTACCTGTGGTGGCACGCTTGGAAGTTTGTTCCCCGAATAATCATTAGCAACCTGTTTGAAATCTTTATAGGAAAAATCATTCCATGTATGAGTAAGCCAGACCTTAAAATTAGATACCGTATTTTTCACATTGCTAAGAATTTGCCAGGACAAATAGGATTCGACTCCTAATTGTTTTGTACTTCCGGCATTCACAAAATAATCTCCACTACTAGCATCTCTTCTTTGAACGATTGTATTATTTAAGCCAAAACGAAATGCATTAATGTCATAATAAATTCTTCCATGATTAAAAGTGCCGCGAATACCCGCTTCATAATTGATCCCTTCTTCAGCATTAAGATCTGTTGCAATAATTCCGCTGGAGGGTAATAGCTCCGCAGTGGTTGGCGGTGAAAACCCACGTGATACACTTGCATAAACAGAAAGAGTTTTGGCAAGTTGTTTCAAAATTGCGAGTCTTGGTGCAGCTTCATTTTCATATTTCTTTTTTTGTTCAATAACAGGGGTAACAGAGAGACGGGTAATACTTAAATTTTGCGTATTGAGGCTGATGCCCCCAGTAATAAACCAGCCTTTTGAAAATTCAAGAGTCCCTTGTGCAAAGGCAAAGAATACACGATTGTTAATTTCATCATCTGTTTGCAATGTATCCGGATTGCCATTTTTATTTGAATAAATTCTTACCGAAGAAATTCCTTGTTGAAATTCTACGCCTGTTACAATATTCAGTTTCGTTTGTTCACTGTATCTTTTTGAGAATTGAAAAAATGTACGACCACCTGTATGCGGTTCATTGGTTCTTCCATAGTTGCGGGTAGTTGGATTCAGCAAACGGGTTGATGCTCCGTAAAACGAAGTTGTGTTCTGCCAGTGTTCAGAAAACTTTTGATTGAAGGTAATACCAGCTAAAAAAATCTTTTGGTAAATGGCTGCTTTATTTTCAACTGATCCTGGTATTGGACCTACTCTTGGTCTTGCTGCTCTCGGATTAGTATTGTATTCTGATAACGTTAATGCACCGGGAGTTTGGTAAAACAAGTCGCCCCAAAGAAAATGACCCGTGATCTTTCCTTTGTCAGAAAGATTTGCATTCAGGTCCCAGGTAAAGACTTTTCGGTCAAGCTGTGAGTGATCACGATAGCCATCCGATGATAATTGAGAATAATTTAAAGTATTCTGTACGGCATCGGTTCCAAGCCGCAAATTTGTATTCAGGTTATTGAGCCCCCAATGCCCGGCGCTGAAATCAAATGAAAGTCCCGGGTGCCAGTCGGCCTGGTTTGTTTTCAATAATAAAACACCGCCTGTGCCTGCACCATATAAACTGCTACCCGGTCCTTTGATTACTTCCGCTGATTGAATATTATAGAAACTTAATTGGTTAAGATAAGTATTACCACCGGGGTCGGTATAAGGAATATCGTTGTAATAAGTTTTAACATTCCTTACTCCAAATGGCGAACGCAACGAACTTCCGCGGATATTTAGCCGATAACTTCCCGGCGAACGCTCTTCCATTCTTATTCCGGGATTACTATTTAAGGCAGGCAGGATGTTGGTATTATTAAAATGTAGGAGCTGTGATTTATTAATAACAGCAACCGATACAGGCACCTGCATCAGCTTACTGTTTTGTTCATAGGCCTTCACAGTTACTTCCTGCAAAGTTTGCGATGAATCCTGCCCAGGCTGTTGGGCTTTTAAAAAAGTTATTTGTGATAGAAGCAGTATGGCTATTAAAAAATGTTTCATAAAAACAGATGAGTAAAGTTAACCGCATTATTCTTTATCTTCCCCTTATGAAGTCAAATAAATTGAATCTTTTTTCTTTTACAATGATTGTTGTGGGACTGGTAATAGGCATGGGTATTTTCCGTGCCGCAGCTACCAGTGCCAAAGACGCTATCAATCCATCGGTTTATTTTTCCGCATGGCTTGTTGGCGGCATAGTCGCCTTATGCGGAGCATTGACATATGCTGAAATAGGAAGCCGTTACCCTGTAACCGGCGGATATTATAAAGTATTTGCAAAGGCCTATCACCCCAGCGTTGCCTTTGCGATCAATTGTCTCATCCTGGTCAGCAATGCTGCCAGCCTTAGTGGTGTGGCTTTGATCGGTAGCGGTTATATATTAAAACTATTCCCCGGTGAATGGAATGATATACACAAAGCTGTATTAAGTAGCATCGCTATTATTATTTTTTATGGTATTAACCTGCGTGGCCTGAAAATTAGTTCGCTTACACAAAATATTTTAATGGTGATAAAAATTGCAATGATACTTGTATTGATTGTTGCATTATTTTTTCCTCATCATTATGTTGATAATACTGCAGCTCATGAAGTAGCGGGATCAGGTACAATGGACTGGATAAAAAGTTTAGGAATAAGCCTTGTAGCAGTTTCTTTTACATATGGGGGTTACCAGCAAACTATCAATTTTGGAAATGAAGTGGATAAGCCGTCGAAAAATATTCCCCGCGGAATTTTTATTGGCATTGCTATTATTATAACACTTTATTTATTGGTGAATTTGAGTTATTACAACATTGTAGGGTTTGAAAAGATGAAAGGAGAAAGAGAAATAGCTTATGTAGTGATGGATAAAGTGTTTGGTCAACAAGGAGCTATTATTTTTTCCGGGTTTTTATTTTTAGGAGTTCTTGCCTATGTAAATGGATTATTAATGAGTAATCCAAGAGTGATGTATGCAATGGGAGAAGACAGGAGTTTGCCAGCTGTATTTGCAAAACGAAATGAAAAAACCGGGGTACTTACTTTTTCACTTACAGTTTTCGCTGCCGTTTGTGTTATTATTTTATTTTTCATGCAACAATTTGAGAAAATACTTGCCTTCACTATTTTTTTAGATTGTTTTGGTATGATATTGAGCAGCGCTACTATTTTTTGGTTCAGAAAAAAAACAAAGCATCTTGATAACACAGGTATATATAAAATGAGATTATTCCCTTTATTTCCATTGATCTTTATTGCTGCATATACATTTGTTGGGGTCAGCATCGCAATGGATTATAAGAACAATGATTACGCCGCACTAACAGGCCTTGGTGTATTAGCAGTATTTACTGTGTTATATTTTTTGTTCAACAGGAAACAAACAGTTAATAACAAAGAAGAGTTATAAATGGAACTTTCCTATATATTAAATGAATTAGGAGAAGAAAGAGAAAATTACTTTAACGCCATTTCTCCGCCGATAGCTCAGACAAGCAATTTTGCGTTTAAAACGGTCGCTGATCTGAGCAAGGCATTTGAAGATGAAATGGGCGGTTACCTTTATAGCCGTGGTTTAAATCCTACTGTTGAAATTCTAAGAAAAAAATTGGCAGCATTAGATGGTGCAGAAGATTGTCTTGTTTTCAATAGCGGGGCGGCAGCCATTTTTGCAGGAGTGCTTGCCAATGTAAAAGCAGGTGATCATATTGTTTCTGTAAAAGAGCCATATACATGGGCGCAAAGAATGTTTGATGTAGTGCTTCCACGATTTGGAGTTACTACTACATATATTAATGGAACAAAAATTGAAAACTTAGAAGCGGCTACAAAACCCCATACAACTTTATATTATCTCGAATCACCTAATAGTTGGGATTTTGCACTGCAACCGATAAAAGAAGTTGCAGCATTGGCAAAGTCAAAAAACATTACAACATTTATTGATAATAGTTACTGCTCGCCCCTATATCAAAAGCCAATTGAAATGGGAATTGATATGGCCATGCAAACCGCCACAAAATATATTGGTGGGCATAGTGATACACTTGGTGGTGTATTAAGCGGAACCCATGTGATGATGAAAAAAATATTTGACAGCGAATATTTGAACATCGGTAGCGGCATCCAACCTTTTAATGCATGGTTATTAATAAGGGGTTTGCGAACCTTGCCTGCCCGTATTGATCGTATCACGAAAACTTCTCTTGAAGTATTGAAATTTTTAAAGTCGCATTCAAAAATAGAATCAGTCATTTTCCCTTTTGATGAATCATTTCCTCAATACAAACTGGCAAAGCAACAGATGACTGGCGCTTGCGGATTGATGACCATGGTCTTGAAAACTAACAGTCGGAATGAGATCGTGAAATTCTGTGAAAGCCTTCAGCATATTATGATGGCAGTAAGCTGGGGCGGACATGAAAGTTTGGTGATGCCCAAATGTTCGGGTATTCCAGTTTCAGACTTTGATCCTTCTAATGCTGAGCACAGATATGTACGTCTGTACGTAGGTTTAGAGGCAGCAGATTATTTGATTAAAGATCTGGAACAAGCTTTCGAAAAAATCAAATAATGATTTTTTTCTAGTTTGATCAATTTTTATTTTCATTAGCGTGGGGGAGTATCTTTTTAAAATTCTCCCACTCTTCGCGGTTACTGTTTAATGCTGTAAGGATCCTGTCAAGTTTTTCGCCATTTAAATGATTTTGCTTCTCCAGTTCAGAAACGTATTGCTGTGTAGTCTTCAGTTTTTCGGCAATATCTTGTTGGGTCTTATTCTTGAATTTTCGAAAAAGCATCAGCGCCTTTCCATAGTGCATAAGCTTAGTTTTCTGTAGTGGTTATTGCATTAGGGCGGTCAAGTTATTTTATACCGGGCAACTATACAATACCACAAAAGTGGTATTACTCTAAAAAACTTGTAAAAATATTCACTTGTATTTTACAAGTACTCTTGTCTTTTGTATTTAATAATGGGATTACATTCATATTCTCATTAACAAAATCTATGTCAACAAGCATCAGCACCACAGTATATAACTGGTTGCGGGAAATGAAAATTCCTGTTTCAAAGACATATATCAATCAGCATTTGCTTTCTCATCCTGAATATCCATCCTTGTTAAGCATTACCGATACATTAACTGAATTGAGAATTGAAAACGCTGCAGTTCAGATTCAAAAAGATCAGTTGCATGAAGTGGATATTCCTTTTCTTGCGCATTTAAATGGAAATGGAGGAGAGTTCGTAATTATTAAAAACCATAACAACGTAGACCAGCAAATTCCCGGATTTTATGATCGCTGGCGCGGTGTTATAATCGCAGCAGAAAAACCGTTAAATTGGATCCATAAAGAAAATATTGATTGGTTAAATGCCAATACAAAAACTACAAGAGCATTACTTTTTACATTTTCTATTCTTGCATTCTTTATTTTATTTTCAAACATCGTGTCATTTGATTGGGTCAAAGCTGGCTTGATGCTGATTGCTGCCGCCGGCATTTTTGTTTTTTGGATGATTGTAAGTAAGGATCTTGGAATTGAAAATAAAATTGCCGACCGGGTTTGTGGTAAGGAAGCAGATTGTAACACAGTAATTCATTCTGAACTTGCAAAGCTACCTTTCGGCATTGGCTGGAGTGATGCAGGTATTATCTATTTTCTATTTTTGTTAACTACATTGCACATCCTTTCATTCAATAATTCGCTTACCGGCATTTATCCGGTGCTCGTTTTATTTGCAAGTGCACCCATACCTCTTACACTTGTTTCTATTTATTACCAATGGAAGATAATAAAAAAATGGTGCAAGCTCTGTCTTGTTACTATTGTTTTGTTATGGTTGCAGTTTGTTGTATTGCTTCCGGAAACCATTGAATTTCTGAAATATGGTTTTGATAAGATGAGTGTTATTGAATTAATACAAATAAGTTTTATTTTATTTCTTACAACAGCAGCCTGGCTCTGGTTGAAGCCAATGATAAAAGAGAATAAAAAAATGGAAAGCGAAAACTTTGCAGGGAAACGTTTCAAAAGAAATCCGGATATATTTAATGCCTTGCTTGAAAAACAAAGGAAGATTAATGTAAACCCTGACGGGCTTGGTATAACAATAGGAAACTCGGCCGCTGAAAAC
>DASTZB010000374.1:0-2601 GCA_035764525.1 Chitinophagaceae bacterium
TGTTTCGGCAAGCTGATTTTATTAAATCCTTTTGAGAGATCCTGGCTCACCTTGTTGCTGACTTTATTCGCTGAAAACTTTATTCCTTTTATGTCATCGTAAACTTTATAAATAATACTATCACGGGTATTGTAAAATATATTATTAGAAAAGGTTACGTTATCCGGCGGTAGAGTTCTTTCCGCATCACTTCCTTCACAAAAGCTGATAGGGGAGCATTGATAAAAAACATTTGAATTTATTTCTGCATTAGTGACCTGTACATAACGATTGGCTGGTGAATTGATAATTCCATTCATTACAGCCAATGGAGAACGGAAATCAACGCCACGACATTTATAAAATATATTATTGATTACTTTCTGTCCTTTATTGATGACCCTTACGCCGCCACTGGCTGCCTTGTCATTTCCAAGAAAATAGTTTCCTTTGACAAGGTTGTTATCACCGTGCCTTAGAACAACTGAGCCCTGGCATTCTTTGAAAACATTTTCTTCAACAACATTTGAGCAGGATTTAACGGAGATGATCTCTGTTTCTCCATCACAATACTCAAAGAAATTATTTTTGATCTTTGTATTCGAATTAAACTGGCAATGTTGTGATACTCCTACACGAATGATCTCTCCTCCATTAGAAGCAAGCGGCGGTCGTCTACCAAAATAATTATGATCGATCGAATGAAAGTTTTCCCTGCTTCTTTCATCATCTAATACCACTGCCAGCAATACACCCATATTTTTTTTATTCTTAAAACTGCAATGATCAAGACGGTTATTCTTTCCATAAAATAACACCCAATTATTTTCATCCATCCTTTTAGGATTGTTGAAATCATCAATCGCTGTATTTGTGACCCGGCAATTATTGGCTAATTGTTTATTGTCAAGCTGAAAGCTGATAACGGCATCATCGCCTGCATACCCGTTTGTGAAATACAACCCATCGATTATTATGAAATCTCCACCCAGTTTTAATTTTGAATTTCCCGTGATCAGTACATTTCCTGCGGCTTGAGATTTGAATGTTATGGGATTTTTTTTAGTGCCGATGCAATTAAGTTTAATAGTTATATTCTTCCACTCACCATTCTGAAGAATAATAATATCGCCGGGTCTTGCTTTTTTATTGGCAGCGTTCAGCTCGTCTAAGTTTTTTACTATAATAGTATTTGCTGTAAGCAACAGATTCAAAAGCAAAAAACAATTCAGCAATAGCAATCGTATCATTATCGTTTATTTTGTACAGCCATTTTTTGTGACAGTCGTTGAGAAGATTCACGAATTATCAATTTTGGTTTTAATACTTCATCCACACCACTCATATCCTTATCCTGGTGCACAGTTTCAATAAAAAGTTTCGCTGCAATTTTTCCCAATTCAAACGATGGCTGATCTACACTGGAAATACCGGGAGTCACCAGGCTTGTAACCGGCTCATTATTGAAACCGACAAGACCAATATCATAGGGCATTTTTAAACCTTTTTCTTTTATAGCAAGCATGGCACCGATCGCCATTCGATCACTAATGGTAAAAATGGCATCAGGTCTTTTCTTCATCGTCAGCAATTCCTTAGTAGCGAGGTATGCATAGTGTTGATCAAAATCGCAATAAATGATCAGGTTATCGTCCGGTTTTATTTTATATTTCTTCAATGCCTTGATATATCCATTGAGCCGTTGATTACTGATGTCGAGATTTTTCGGCCCTGCTAAAATAGCTATACGTTTATATCCCTGCATTAATAAATGTTCCGTGGCCTGGAAACCGCCATCTTCATTATCTATTCGAACGCTTGGTGCTTTTAAGAAAGGGGTAACTCGATCGAAAACCACCATTGGCATTTTTTTATCTTGTATCTTTTTAAAATGATCAAACACTTTTGTTTCACTCGATACAGAAATAATAAATCCATCGACCAGGCTGTCAAGCAATCTTCTCGTATTAACTATTTCTCTTCCGAAAGATTCATTGCTCTGACAAACCATTACCGTATAACCTGCTTCGAGCGCCACTTCATCAATCCCTTTTACCATTGTTGATAAAACAAAATCAAGATTAGGAACGATCACTCCTATATTATGTGTCTGCTTTCTTTTAAAACTCAAGGCTAATAGGTTGGGCTGATAATTCAATTCTTCTGATAATGCCATAACGGTTCTTTTTGTATCGGCACTTATATCAGGAGCATTGCGCATTGCACGGGAAACAGTAGAGATAGAAATATTTAATTGCCTTGCTATATCTTTTATAGTTGCAGGTTTGTCCATTTTTGAAAATTGAGTAAAGCTAAAATAAACTTCTTTACGGAAATCCCGGTAGCGTTACCGGAAACGTTTGCGGAGATGAAACTTTAGATGATGACTAACATTCAAAATGTTTGTTTAGTTTTTGTTTAATATTATCATAGTTTATTTATAGATTTTACAAGTACCTTATTTTACCAGCGGTCGAAAATCGGCTTAATATTACACACGAGAGCCTGGGTATGAAAAGATTCGCTGCATGATATTCTCTGGGCGGAGTTTTATTTTATACAGATGAATGCATTTGTCAGACAATGGGCTCTCATTCTATCTTCATTAAAAAAAACTTTTTT
>DASTZB010000375.1:0-3422 GCA_035764525.1 Chitinophagaceae bacterium
GGGATCAGCAGAATAAATTTTCCGGGCAGCATAAAATCCCGCTCTGACAGAAAACTTTTTTGAAATTTGATAACCGACACCTGCGCCAACTCCCAATCTTAATTCGCCAGCGTTACCACCGACTGCACTAATATCAGGACCTGCAGAAACAGTAACAAAGAAGTTATTGGCTAATGAGTTTTTGTTTTTCTGGTTTTTATTATTAGTTTTTTCAACTGCGACAGTCTTGGTTTCTTTTGTTTCTACTTTTTGTTCATCAACCTTAGTTTCAGTTATGGTTTTTTCAACTTCAGGGTCTTTTACCAGGTCTTTCTTTTCGGTTATAATTGGTTCGGATTCGCTTTTTCTAAGTTCTTTAATTAATGATCTTTCTGGTTGGGTATTCTTAACTAACTCGTCAATTGTTTGATTGTCCGAAACTGGTTTTTTCGTTACAGAATTATTTGCTTTCTTATTCTTACTAACTTTTGTAATGATTGCATCAATTTCAATTTTCTTATCCGTAAGATGACCAGATGAATTGGTAGTAGGAATTTCTAAAAGCCCATCTTTTTTTGTTTGGTTAGTTCCAGGAACGTTCGGACTGGAAATGTTTTTGTCCGTATTTGTTTTTGTGTGATCGTTATTTTCTACTGCGACTGTAGTTTGTTTTTTAGAATCAATTGAAGTGCTCTCATTTTTACTTCCGCTATTATTTTGCCAGATAAGAAATGCCCCGCCACCTAATAATAAGGAACTGAAAAGAATAAAGAATATTCTTCTCCTGTCTTTCTTTTCTACAGGCAGGTGTTTATCAAGCAACGCCTCCATTTTCTCCCATTCCGGCTTATCATTTCCTGGAGGACGCTGGCTCAATGAATCTTTTAGCTTCTTGTCAAAATTCTCAGACTGCATTTTTTTTATATTCTTGCTCAGTTTGTTTTAATAAAATTTTTTGCAAATGCATCCTTGCTTTTGCAAGGTTTGATTTTGAAGTACCCTCTGCAATCCCTAACCTGTTCGATATTTCATCATGACTCAATCCCTCCATCACAAATAGATTGAACACCGTACGATAAGCAGGTGATAACCGCTGTACTGCTTTCAAAATTTCTTCGTATGATAATTTATCAAGCGCTGATTCCTGCGCGGATGCTATCTGCAATGTAGCCGGGTCCGTATGTCCGTTCAGATGTTTTTTGATCTTCCGATAATGATCAATGGCAGTGTACACCATGATCTTTCTTATCCATCCTTTGAAGGAAGCGATAGTGTCCGCATATGCCGGCTTGTACTTATGTATTTCTTTAAAAATTTTCAAAAATCCATCATTGAGAATTTCCACTGCGTCATCATAATTCCCTGAATACCGATCACATATCGACATAGCATACCCATAAAAAGAACCATAGATCATTTTTTGACTATCTCTATTGTTCTTTACACAACCTTCAATATGCTCACCTAATTCCCGGGCTGTTAACAAGGGTTGAAATATTTCGGTTAAATAATCGTGCGCAGAGCCCCTTTGGTTGCTTTCACACAGCAAATTACGCCAATTCTATGATGCTGAAATGACTTGCTCCGGGATGTTTTGTCCCAAAACAGTATGGATAATGAGGAAAATAGGGAATGCAAATAAGATATAAAGCCTTCGTACCAAATAATTTCGGGTAAGAATAACCCATGCAGAATCACGCTAAGGAAACCTGCTGATCGCTTTTTTTCATTTCGTAAAAGGCAAAATAAGCTGTAACGACAACCGAAATAATAAAATAGGCTGAAACAAGGTAATGATACCATGGCCAATGCTTTGAAGAAAAGAACCAATCACCATAATAATAAATGATAAAGAGACCTGCCAGGGATTTTATAAGTTCCATATAAAATGCATTGCGATTGCCATCCATTAATTCTGAATATGCATAAATGGAAATAAATATAAATGCACCATAGTAAAAAATATGCGGCTTACCTATTTGGGCGATGAAGGCAAAAAAATAAATGAGCAGGAAGTAATTAAAAAACATTTGCGACCAGCTCCAGGCGATAAATGTTTTTGTGGCAGGTGTATCAAATTTCTTTTGGTTATAGGGATCTGCAATATAATCCACAGGGTATTTTTCTTTTACATCTTCGGGACGCCAGCCTGTAGGCATGAACCAGATCCGAAATTTATCCTTTACATTTTTTGTTCTCCATGTATCTTTTGCCAATAGCCATAGGTGAATAAAATTTATTTTAACCGGGTTCCATGTTTTTACTGGTCTTGTCACGCCATAAACAGGTTTTATGTCATCAAGCTCCTGCTGAAAAGTGCCAAATAGCTTATCCCAGACGATAAATATCTGGGATAAGTTTTTATCCATGTATTCTTTGTTGATCGCATGATGTACACGGTGATGGGAAGGAGTGACAAGAATATGTTCCAAAAACCCCATTTTGCCGATGAGTTGGGTATGATACCAATATTGGAGAAAGAGGTGCAATGGTGCAACTATGGCAATTACTCCCCCGGGCACCCCCAGTAATGCAGCGGGTATAAGCAGGAAAGTAAAAAAGTTAATAAAGTTTGAGATCGATTGACGCAATGCACAGGAAAGATTGAATTCTTCGCTGCTATGATGAATGATGTGATAATTCCAGAAAAAATTTATTTTATGACACCAGCGATGGACCCAATAGCCCTGGAAATCGATGACGAGAAAAGCGATGATGAATGTAAGAACCGTGGCCTTTATATGAACGATTGCAATTTTGTCTACAAGCCAATTATAAGTAATAATCGTAATGCCAATACCTAACACATCTTTTACAACATTGGTAATACCGCTGCTAAAGCTTGAAACGCTGTCAAGTCCGCGAATAATATGAAGTCCTTTGCGCCACTCCACAATTTTTTCAACTAAGAAAAAAAGAAGAAAGAAAGGAACTGCGATATTTAAAAGTTTGCCGTAGAGTTCCATAGTAAACAAATGAGTGCTGTAAAATTAAGATTTTTCTTTTCCGAAATATTTGTCAATCAGTTTTACAGGCGCCGTTGTTTTCCATGCCATAGTTAGTGCATCAACAAACATTGCTCTATTAACTTTTTTCAGGTTAATGAAAGTGGCACCTTTCCGGCCCCATCCGCCAGGCACAGGAAAGATCACATCTTTATCATAAGAACAAAAAACTGATTGATCAATTGCTGAAAGTTTTACCATCATATAATTCTTATCAGCATGAATGGTGGCAAATATTTTATTCTTTACCCGGAAACTGGTAAGCTGGAAGTGCGGTTTCTCTTCGGATTCAGGCAAGGATAAAGCAGCTTTTCTTGCTTGTTCAATACTTATCATTTTATTCTTCTTTCATAGCAATTGACAAAACTTTATTTCTTAAAGCGCCTAGTGGTTTTGGCGTATTACAGAGTATTACATAAAATATTTTCTTTTCCGGCA
>DASTZB010000376.1:0-11786 GCA_035764525.1 Chitinophagaceae bacterium
ATTGAATTACAAATTCTTGGTATCGGCAATAATGGTCATATTGGTTTTAATGAGCCCGGCTCAAGCATTCATTCTAAAACAAGATTGATCAGTCTTGATAATTCAACACGAATAGCAAATGCATACGAGTTTGCCAATATCTCCGAAGTGCCACGTCTAGCTATTACGATGGGTATCGGCGAAATATTAAAGGCAAAAAAGATCATACTGTTGGCGTGGGGCCCTGCAAAAGCTGCCGTGATCAAAGAAGCAGTGGAAGAAGATCATACCGATCATGTACCCGCATCTTTATTGCAGACGCATGATGATGTAACTTTTGTTGTGGACGAAGCGGCGGCCTCAGAGCTTACAAGATTTAAATCGCCATGGCTTACCGGTGATTGTGACTGGACACCAAAAATGATCAAGAAGGCGGTAGTGAACATGGCATTGAAATTGAAAAAGCCTGTTTTAAGTTTAACGAATACAGATTATAACGAATATGGTTTAAGTGATCTGCTGGTTGAAGAAGGTGATGCATATGAAATAAATCTGAAAGTCTATTATATGCTGCGTGATTCTATCACGGGATGGCCCGGTGGCAAACCAAATGCTAATTTACCAACACATCCCGAACGCAGCGAACCGTTTCCAAAACGCTGTATCATTTTTTCTCCGCACCCGGATGATGATATCATCAGCATGGGCGGTACGTTTCAACGATTACATGACCAGGGACATGATGTGCATGTAGCCTATCAAACCTCCGGCAATATTGCTGTCACTGATGAATTCGTTACGAGGTTTCTTGATTTTGCAGTTGGCTTTGAAGAGATCGCCGGTATCGATACAAAAACGTCGGGAAAGATCTTGGAAGATGCAAGAAGATTTATTGCCCGTAAAAAAGCCAATCAAACGGATACACCAGCTATTCGTGCCATCAAAGGTTTGATAAGAAGATGCGAAGCAAAAGCAACCTGTCGTTATGTGGGCATCAAAGATGAAAATATACATTTTCAAAATCTTCCTTTTTATGAAACAGGTTCCATTGAAAAGAAACCGATGAGTGAAAAAGATGTAAAGATCACGATAGAGCTTCTTCGTGAAATAAAACCTCAACAGGTTTATTGTGCTGGTGATTTCGCCGATCCACATGGCACACATATCGTTTGTTTCAATGTTGTATTGGAAGCACTCAAACGTATCAAAGCATCCGGTGATCTATGGATCAATGATTGCTGGCTTTGGTTATACAAAGGCGCATGGCAGGAATGGAACATTGAAGAAATTGAAATGGCCATACCCATGAGTCCTGACCAGGTAATGAAAAAACGTTTTGGCATTTTTATACATCAATCGCAAAAAGATATGGTGCCCTTCCAGGGAAGTGATTCAAGAGAATTCTGGCAACGTGCCGAAGCAAGGAATGAAGCCACTGCAAATCTTTATGCTGATCTTGGCCTTACTCATTATGCAGCGATGGAAGCATTTGTGAGATGGCATTATTGAAATAATGAATGATGAATTTTGAATGTTGAAATAAGTAGCAATTTTGTTCTCCTTCCCGTCTATGGGTTCCTGCTTCGCAAAATAACCATGTAGTTTGCGCTCAATTAAGACTAGAAGTAAAAGTTTTACATAGAAAAGTTAATAGTTACAAAGATTCAATAAAGCATTATGCTGTTAGAATAATCTGCTTCGCAAATTCTCCAAACAAAATTTTCATTAACTTTTCATGGTAGATCTCCTTTCTGATAAAGAAATATAATCTCACTATTTATTTTACAGACGGTTGAAACGGTCAGTAATTATATTATTCATAGCCTTAGTGACAGTTCCGTTTTTTTTTGCCTCTGCACAACTATTACCATCCTATATTTTTCATCATATTGATTATTCTGATGGACTCATAAGTAACGATATAAGATCGATAACACAGGATAGAAGTGGCTATATATGGATAGGTAGCATGAGGGGTTTGCAGCGATACGATGGACATCGATTTGTAAGCTATCCCGATACAACTGCCAATATCAGCGAGGGGATGGCCGCTCTTAGTTTATACGCAGAAAATGCCGATAATTCTGTTGAATACATAAATAATGCAAGACTGATGCGATGGGAAGGCTGGCGGAATAAACTGGTCGAGGTGGAAAGCAAAAAAAAATTTCAAGGCGAAAAGTATTTGGATGATAGTGGTCACACCTGGTTAATCGATAAACCCAGGATGTGCAAATATGATATAACAGGCAACATAATAAGCGCTTTTTTCCTATGGATGACCGATAGCACTTCATTTGGGTATGCACCTGTGATAAAAGAAAAAGATAATGATTCTATATGGCTTGCCGTTATTGATAATGATCCCCTTGTCTTTAATACAAAAACAAAAAGAATATATACTGCAAAACATAATGAAATTCATCATCCTTTTTTACAGCAATGGGGAATCGGGAATCATGTGGCAAACTTAGGGACTGTTCGATCTGATAGTTATGGCAATATCTGGTTCCCTTCATGGAGCGAAAATTTTTTCCGTTATAACATCGCCAATAAAATACTGAGAAATTACCGGATATCTGACATAGTTCATCTGCAACAATCGGCTAAAATTACCGATAGGGTTGTTGATATATTGGAAGATAATCATGGCATAATATGGCTCGCAACAGAAGGTATTGGGTTGCTGCGCTATGATCCCGCTATAGATAAATTCAGCACAATACAATATGATCCGAAAAACAGTCTCGGCATTCAATACAATACCTCAATTTATTGCCTTTTCCAGGACAAAGAAGAAAATATCTGGGTTGGCACTGATAGAGGTATCAGCATTTTTAATCCTTATCGCCAAAATCTCAATGCCCTGAGAATTGAACAAGACAACACTTCATCTTTGCAAAAAGGTGTGAACGCAGTAATACAAACTAATAAAGGTGATATTCTTGTGGGCACATGGGGAGGCGGTATCATTGTATTTGACAGAGAATATAATTTCAAAAAGGCAATTACCTTCAACGATAGCAAAGAAAAAAACCTTGTCTGGAGTTTTATCCAAAATGATGATGGTACTATTTGGGCAGGATGTCAGCATGGGTGGTTGCATATCATAAATCCTGATGACCTTTCAATTCAAACTATACAACCGCCTGAACTTGAAAAATCAACCGTATGGTGTATGGACAAAGACAGGTCCGGAAATATCTTATTCGGCTTGCATAATGGGAAAATTGCAGTATGGATCAAAGCCACTAAAAAATTTTATTCATTCAATAATAACCTGCAACTAATAACTGGTTATACATCTGCTGTGGTCAGAATTTTCATTGATAACAATCAGAATTACTGGGCCAGTACCTGGAAAGGTTTTAAGCAATTCGATCTTAATAAGCGGATATTTACCGTCACTTACCAACCTGACAAAGGCAATCCCGGATCAATCGCCTCACTTCGATGCACAGGTATAGAAGAGTATAACGACAGTATATTAGTAATAGGAACTCAATTAGGTGGTCTGAATTTTTTTAATAAACACACGAAAACCTTTTGGCAAATACCGGTAAGCGAAACACCGGCTAATAACTCTGTGTTTGCTATAAAGAAAGATACCACAGGCAATATTTGGTTTGCTACCGACTATGATATCTATAAATACAATCCTCTTAATAAAAAATTTATCGCCTGCAATATTGAAAAAGGAATGATCACAGTTCCGTTCACAGAGAATAGCACTTTTTATTCAGCTCCCGGAGGTCAATGGTTTGTTACAACAAATGCAGAAGTATTAAGATTTTATCCAGCTAATATCATCGACCAGGAACAGAATCAAAAACCTGTTACTATTACCGGGTTTAAAGTATCGGGTAAATCCGTTTTTATAGATTCGCTCCTGCATGCAGGGAAGCCTGTGCGTTTAGGATACACGCAAAACTTTATTTCCATTGAATTCTCTGCGCTCAATTTTTCAAGTGCACAGAAGATAAAATATTATTACAAGCTTGATGGTATTAATGAAGATTGGGTAGATGCAGGCGCCAATAGTTTTGCCAACTATACTAAACTTCCACCGGGGAAATATTTATTTAAGGTTAAAACCAATACCATAAATGAGAATAAAAACATTACTTCTTTTACCATTATCATTGCAGTTCCGTTCTGGCAGACATGGTGGTTTATTACTTTAATAGCTCTTATAATCGTATTGTTGGTTTACTTCTTTTATCGTTATCGTCTGCAGCAAATTCTAAAAGTGCAGCAGGTACGCAACCGGATCGCAAGTGATCTTCACGATGATATTGGTTCGGCGCTTACCAATATCAATATCTTATCATCTTTAAGCAAGAAAAACATTTCAGAGACAGAGAAAGCGAATGAGTTTCTAAAAAGAATTTCCGAAGAAGCAACGGCTTCTTCGCAAGCCCTGGATGATATTATCTGGAGTGTGAATGCAAGCAATGATACACTGGAAGAAACTATTACCCGCATGCGTCGTTATGCGGCTGAATTGTTTGATGCAACAGGTACGGTTAAATATCAATTTGAAGTTGACGAATCAATTGCTACACACAAACTCAACATGGAACAGCGACGGGACCTCTACCTGATCTTTAAAGAATCACTCAATAATATTCTCAAGCATGCTGCCGCTACAGAGGTCTTTATTTCCATTCACACCAGAAATGATAGACTACTACTTCAAATAAAGGATAATGGAAAAGGATTTGACATTACCCGTAATTCGCATCGCAATGGATTAAAAAATCTCCATATAAGAACAGAGCGGTGGAAAGGATCTGTTAGAATTGATTCAACGGTGAACAAGGGAACCAAGATCGATGTTAGTCTGCCAATTATGAACGACTAACTCATTTGAGGTATTTTTTATATACTCTGATAAACTAATTTAGCTCTGTGCCGATCCGCATCATCATTTTTGAAGATAATGACCGCTTACGGGATAGCCTCGCCTATTTGCTAAAAACTTCTGGTGAGTTTGAAGTAGCAGGAGATTACAATAATTGTAAGGAGGCCGCCAGCATTACACGGGTGTATAAACCAGATGTTGTATTAATGGATATTGATATGCCCGGTGAAAGCGGTATTCAAGGTGTGAGACAAGTAAAAGAGACAAGACCTGAGACTGCCGTGATCATGTACACCGTGTTTGAGGATAATGAAAAGCTATTTGAATGTTTGTGTGCAGGTGCCAATGGATATTTGCTAAAAAAAACATCCCCCGATAATTTATTTGATGCGATCCGTGAAGTGGTCGATGGCGGGGCACCTATGAGTCCTTCCATCGCGAAAAAAGTGTTGAGTAGTTTTCAAACGAATAAGACCAATAATAAATATGATCTGACACAAAGAGAGATCGACGTTTTACAACTACTCACAAAAGGATATAGTGCAAAGATCATTGCATCAGAATTAGATATTGCATCGGAGACTGTCCGCACACATCTTAAAAATATTTATCAGAAGCTTCATGTAAACTGCGGCAAAGAAGCGATTGCAAAGGTTTTGAAGGAACATATTTTATAAAGGCATTAACAGGTTCTCCCACAAATGAGGTATTGATATATCCATTGACTTTCTTAAACTTTATATCAGCTTTTCTCACTCTACCCCGATACCCCGTGCCATCCCTGTGAATTTGTGAAACCTTAAATTAATAAAAAACTATAATCATGAATCAGCATTTCAACAGGAGAAAATTTCTTCAAACCACTGCAATGGCAGCAGCCGGCACAGCCAGCTTTAATTTCATTCCACTTCAGAATTTTGCGATGCCTTTGGCAAGTGATGAAATTAATATCATTCATCCGGTAGAAGGCTATTCACCGCAAATAGGCATATTGGTTTCGATGATGACCTGGATGCGTGCCAGTGTGTTGCGGGCTGTAGAAGGTCTAAAGCAAGCTGAACTGGATTTTTTAATGGATCCCAAAGCCAATACCATTGGTGCTTTGTTAATGCACCTGGCAGCTACGGATACTATTTACCAGGATCTCACTTTCAATAACCTTAAAGATTTCAGCGGTGAAAATAAAAAACGGTTTGGCGTGGCTATGGAATTGGGTGATGAGGGAAGAAAACAAATCAAAGGCAATAAGCTGGATTATTATTTGTCTACGCTTCAGGAAGTCAGGGACAAAACTTTAGCTGAATTTAAAAAGAGAGATGATAAGTGGTTTGCTGAAGTTGATCCTGCTTTCTTTGGCGGGAAGCCTACGAATAATTTTTGCAAATGGTTTCATGTTTGTGAACATGAAGCCAACCACCGCGGACAGATTACTGTGATAAGAAAACGACTCCCCGGAAAACAGGATGGAAAAGACTAATGATCAGAGAACAGGCTTTTTAAAAATGCCAGTCACTTTAAGGTTATTGTTGTGTCAGCAGTTTTTTATTCGCCGGTCCTATCGTTTGCTCATCACCAGCTACCGTTGAGTAGTTATAGTAACACAAAATCATCATAGTGCAATACCTTACCACGTGACAAAAATTGAAAAACCAGGCTCAGATGGTCAGTTGTTATTTAATTTCTTAACACGAATTAAATAAAACAATAGTAGCAAAAGTTAACCATCAAATCTTTCACTAAAATTTTATTTTATGGAAGAAACATTTTCAATTTTTCAAACATCCTCTCAAAACGGTTCCGATGTTCTTTTCCCGTTATTACTAATGTATCTGGAGGTTTTAATAGTTTGTGCAGTCTTTGTAATGATTGGGAGACTGGTTCAGCAAATCTATAATGAAGAGTGAGGTTTTCTAGCACAAATGAGGGATATGTAAAAAAGTATTTCTGCTGAACTTTATTCCAGAAGAATATTTTATATCATGCCCTATAAAAAATTGAAGTAATAAATAACATCGCCACATAAAATTTTCTTTATGAAAAATAAAAAAAATGTTCTGCCGGTCATGTTTGTGGCCGCCACATTAACGATCATCTCCTGTAAAAAAAGCGGAAAGGATCTTGCTGTTTCGGCAAACAAAGAAAGCATGTCGAGTGTTCCTGTTGTCAATGACCTCGCTGACAACGAAATCAATGAGCTTATAATTCCAACAGCTGTTACTATTGAAGCGCATACGCAACGTGGCTGTCCTACATCCAATTCTTGTTATTTTATTGCTTCCGGAGCCTTTAATGATGCCGGAACAATTATTATATCTGACTTCTTACATGAAAATGCGTTGTACTCGCCAGTAGTTGGAACATTTCAATGGACCCGCACTTTTATTGGTGAACATGGCTCAATTACAATTCGTTTACAGTCATCAGTGCATGTGCCTGAAGAGCCATGTGTGTTGAATGAAGCAGGGCACTGGATCATTATTGCTGGCACTGGCGATTACGCAGGTTTACAAGGTGAAGGTGATGAGAGTGGTATTCGCAATCCTTGTGAAAGCAAGCTTGATGCAGTTTATAACGGGCTCGTGCATTGACGACGCTTACAAGAAAAAGATAGATTTCAGGAAACGAATTTTGGGTTAAACTATTTCTGTATACTTTATACTTTAAAAACTGTTTTATGAAAAAAACTTTCTGCCTCATCTCTGCCTGTTTTCTGTTGATACAAAGCAACGCTCAGTTATTCAGTTTAGCCGATGTCAGAGCACAAATGGTGAAAGACTGGCAACGGGCAAAAGATTATACACTTGAATATCTCAACACGATGCCGACAGATAAATATTCCTACCAGCCTAACGACAGCGTAAGAACCTTTGCAGGGCATATGCTGCACCTGGCTACGTTCAATGTTTATTACATGATCGTAGCAAATGACATGCAACCGCCTTCGTGGCTTTCGAGGGAAATGCAAAATAGGTCTTCTGCTCAAAATAAAGATTCAGTAATGTATTATGTAATTGCCAGCTATGATTTTGCCATTAACGCTGTTCAAAATTCAGATACAAGTAAATGGGGTGAAATAAAAAATTATAACCCTAAATCGAGTGCAACAAGATTTGCCTTAATGAATAAAGCATTTGAACACCAGGAACACCATCGTTCGCAAACTACCATTTACATAAGAATGCTGGGAATAAGGCCGCCTAATGAAAGATTGTTTTGATAAGCTATAAACAACAAGGATCCATAAAAAAGTCAATATGGAAGTCCATCATCATACTCGCACAGAAAAAAAGAAATGGCATCACTATTTGTGGGAGTTTCTAATGTTATTCCTGGCTGTGTTTTGTGGTTTTCTGGCAGATAACCGGCGGGAACATTTTGTTGAACTCAATAGAGAAAAGCAATTTATCCGTTCAATTTGCGAAGACTTAAGGGACGATACAACCCGATTGAACGATTTAATAAGAGCTCGAAATAATCTTCTTCTAAATAAGATTGATTCACTTCTTTATTATCTGAATATGCCTGATCCCGATAAGTATGGAAAATTCATTTATTACTATGCCCGTCCCATTACTAATCGTTATATTTTTTACAACAATGACCGCACAATACAGCAATTGAAAAATGCAGGAAACCTCAGATTAATTCGTAATCAGATTGCATCTGACTCCATTATGAGTTACGATCATGACGTGCGCCGAAATGAACACATCAAAGAAAGAGAAGAAGCATTTGTAATGGACTACATCGAAATATTGAAACGAGTTTTTGATGGCAGCGAATTTGAAAAAATGAGAGGTAAAGAATCAGACGCACTTATTATTGAGTGGAATCTTCCAGGAGGAAATCCGCATTTGGTCCACAAAGACAAAGAAAGCATACAGAGTTTGATCAATAGCCTACATTTCATAAAAACAATTAATGTTTATAACCAGAGATGGAGTAAACGCATGATAAGACAAGCGTCAGAACTTTTGGTTTTGTTAAAGAAAGAATATCATCTTGAATAAAAATATTTTTATGGAAGTACACCATCATGCACATACGGAAAGAAAAAAATGGACACATTATTTCTGGGAATTTCTTATGCTATTCCTCGCTGTGTTCTGCGGATTTCTTGCTGAAAACCAAAGAGAGCATATGGTAGAACACCAGAGAGAAAAACAATACATGCATTCCCTTCTTAATGACCTGAAAAAAGATACAACTAATTTCAACGGGGTTATTACGAGCTACACAAATTCAATCAAGGGGATGGATACATTGATTGGCCTACTTAAAAGTCCGGAAAGAAACAAATACACAGGTGATATCTATTATTTCGCAAAAGAGGTTGTGTTTTATAAACCGTTTAATACGTTAGACAAAACCTATGAACAAATGAAAAGTTCGGGCAATCTTCGGCTGGTGCATGATACAAACCTGCTTGATAGTCTGAGCAATTATTATTACGACTTTAACTATATAGAGAAACACGGTCCTGGTCAAATGGAGCTTGAGGTACGTCATGATCTTTTCGCCTGTTATAACAAATTGTTTGACGCTTCTGTTTTTCAGAAGATGATATCATCTCCGGACTCAATTACAATCATAAATAGACCAGTGGGCAATCTTCCTTTGTTAACAAATGAACCTGCTGTAATAAATGAACTATGCATGCGGGTTCATAATATGTCCTTTGTCAGGCGGGTTGGCATCAACCAAGCACGGCGTCATATAACGTGGGCCACTGATCTGATAAAAAAAATTGAAGAAGAATATCATCTGAAATAAATCTTTATGGAAGTTCACCATCATGCACATACTGAAAGAAAAAAATTCACTTATTATCTCTGGGAGTTTCTCATGTTATTTATCGCCGTGTTCTGTGGATTTTTAGCAGAAAACTTAAGGGAGCATGTTGTAGAAATAAAAAAAGAAAAGCAGTACATATCATCCCTGGTGCGGGACATTAAAGCTGACACAACCATGCTTCGTGGCATACAAAAGAGATACGAAATAGCAAACAGGAAGGTTGATACTCTGATTTTATTATTAAAAAGCAATGAAAGAAATCTTGAAACCTGCAAAATTTATTATTTAGCAAGAACAATTACTTTTTCTTATGGCACTTTTCTACCAGAAGATCAAACATTACAGCAACTCAAAAGCTCTGGTAATCTCCGGCTTGTCCACGATAGTCAGATCGTTGATAGGATTGGTTCCTATTATCAGCTATACACTGAGCTGAACAATGGTGGGCCCGGGCAATTGCTATCTCGGTACAGGCATGACGTATCTCTTCTTACTCCAGAATTGTTTGATATGATTGTATTTGACAAAATGTTCTCATCAGATAGTTTGTTCAATCAGTTTCACAATTTGGATTCTTGTAGAGAAAAACCGGTTTTGTTCAGCAACGATCCTGTTATCATCAATAAAATTTGCGGTAGTTATTCTTATTTAAAAGTGGCGGCAAAAGCTATTATGACTCTCTGGATACCAAAAATGTTGGGAAGGGCTGAATCCTTGTTGGCAAATATTAAAAGGGAATATCACATTGACTAAATTTTATGGAAGTTCATCATCAAGCTCATACCGAGCGATAGCTATCTGGGAAAAAAAATCATACCTTTTAGGTATTAACTATTGAAAATGGAAGTCCAACATCATACACATACTGAAAGAAAGAAATGGCATCACTATTTGTGGGAATTCTTAATGTTATTCCTCGCGGTGTTCTGTGGATTTTTGGCCGAAAGCTATAGGGAATACCGGATAGAGCATCATAAGGAAAAACAATATATGCGATCTATGATAGCCGATCTGAAGAAAGATACTTCTGAGTATGCCGATGTTATATTCCGCAATACAAAAAGAATGAACGGCCTTGATTCAATGCTCGATAAACTGAACGATTCTCCTCTTGATGCAACTGTTCTTTATTATTTTCTGATAAAATATTCTATAAGTTACAATTTGGCTGACCCTTCACAAAGAACAATCAGCCAGCTCAAAAATGCCGGCGGTATGCGATTAATTCATCAACAGGATGTTTCTGACAGTATCAATAATTACGATCTTTCACTCAATGGTCTTCAGACTCAGCAAGAAGCTGTAGTAAATAACGCTCATGTCGCTCGAGATATAGCCGAGGACATCTTTGATTTGAATTCAATACGATCTTTAAAAATTTCCGGGAATGCAGAAAAAATACTCCAATCGGGACTGCATTTGCAGTTAATAACAAATGATAACAAAATAATAAAGAGATATTCTAACAGGGTATATTTCTATAAGGGAGTTATTAGAAATCAAAACGTTTTCCTTAGTCAAGAAAAAGCTATGGCAGAAAGACTGATTCTTTATATCAGGGAAAAGTATTCTTTGGAATAAACTATTTCATTTATGGAAGTCCATCAGCACATTCATACAGAAAGGAAGAAATGGCATCATTATTTTTAAGAATTACATTCAGTGAAATGTAAAGTTGAGTTTTATAAAAGAAATTTTATGTTAAGAGATAAATATTACGACCAGATAAAATTTCATTAATTAATAACTGCTTAATATACTTTGTTATGAGAAAACTTCAGTACAGAATTTGCCTGTTGCTATTGGTTATCTATTGCGATATAAAAGCGCAGGACAGGCTTTCGGGTGAAAAATTTGCAACACGTTCAGAAATAATCGCCACACATGGAATGGTGGCAACCAGCAATCCACTGGCCACACAGGTTGCTATTGATATATTAAAAAAAGGTGGCTCAGCAGTTGATGCTGCCATAGCTGCTAATGCCATATTAGCCTTAACAGAACCGGGCATGTGCGGTCCCGGCGGCGACCTATTGCAATTGTGTGGGATGCGCATCAGCATAAACTAATTGGATTGAATGCCAGCGGACGGTCACCACAAAATATGACGATGGATTATTTTAAATCAAAAAATCTTAAGACTATTCCT
>DASTZB010000377.1:0-6197 GCA_035764525.1 Chitinophagaceae bacterium
CAGCTAAATGAAAAAGGCCTTGCCAGTAGACTGATCGGGGTTGATTCAAACAGGGATCATCAGAAAAAAGCCTTAGAACTGGGATTGGTAGATGAGATAATGGGCCTTGATGTTGCTATTGAAAATGCTGATGTAGTTATAATGGCTATTCCTGTTGATGCAATGGTAAAAATGCTGCCCGGTATACTTGATAAGATAGAAAAACAAATTGTAATTGACCTTGGTTCAACCAAGGAACAGTTGATCGCTATTGCAAAAAATCATCCAAAAAGAAGAAGACTGGTAGCAAGTCACCCGATGTGGGGAACAGAATACAGCGGACCACAAGCAGCGGTACATGGCGCATTTGAAAACACCGCTGTGATAATTTGTAATGCCAATGAAAGTGATAAAGACGCATTGGAGTGGACGAAGAATATGTACAAAAAGATAGGGATGCATTTATTAGAGATGGACGCAGTGGCGCATGATCTGCATGCAGCTTATGTGAGTCATATTTCTCATATCACATCATTTGCTTTGGCAAATACAGTTCTGGAAAAGGAAAAAGAGGACGATGCGATCTTTGAATTGGCGTCTGCGGGTTTTGCAAGTACGGTACGGTTGGCAAAGAGTAATCCATCGATGTGGGTGCCCATCTTTATGCAGAACCGGGAGAATGTATTGGATGTATTGAATGAACATATTTCACAGTTGAGAAAGTTTAAGAGTTGTTTGGAGAAGGAGAATTTTGAGTATTTACGGGAGTTGATAGAGAATGCGAATAAGATAAAACGGATAATAAAATGATTACTATGTCTGATCCAGTGTTAATAGAAATTAAACTTGATGGCACGACCGAGGGGATCTATTGTGAGAAGATTTCAGCCGGAATTTATATATGTTTGGAATCCTGTTTGATGATTGAATCTATTAAATATGGATGCGAAATTGAAGTTAAAGAAATTGATGGGAAACTGAATTTTATTAAGCTGTACAAGAGATCGCCATTTGCTACCTATTGTTATATCTGGTCAAAAGAAATTATTGAATCAGAAAAATGTAAAAGAATGTTAGATGAGGTATTGAGAATCGACGGTTATTGGGAGGGTGCAATGGGAGGGTTATTAATGATTCATTTACCAATTGTCAGACGAAATGAAATTGACAGGCTATTGGGAATGATGAAAGATGAATAGAATTAGTGGAAGTACAAGAGTGCGACACAACGAAAGCTAGATAGAATTACAAATGATGACAACATAAAAATTAACTTTACAAATTATATTACATGCAAACAATCGAACAAACAATGAAAGAAACGGCAGGGAAAGCATGGAGCAAACGACCCCTGATCATCAGCGGGCCATGCAGCGCTGAAACTGAAGAGCAGGTGCTGCAAACGGCACAGCGATTGGCAGCCACCGGTAAAGTGGATATGCTTCGTGCAGGCATCTGGAAACCGAGAACAAAGCCAGGTATGTTTGAAGGCATCGGTGCAAAAGGTTTACCATGGCTGTTGCAGGCAAAGAAGTTGACTGGATTACCAACGACAGTGGAAGTTGCTACGGGCAAACAGGTTCATGATGCATTGACCTTCGATGTTGATGTATTGTGGATCGGCGCAAGAACAACGGTGAATCCTTTCAGCGTGCAGGAAGTGGCCGATGCATTGAGAGGCGTTGATGTGCCTGTGCTAATCAAGAACCCGATCAATCCTGATCTTGATCTATGGAGCGGTGCTGTTGAACGTGTTGCCCGTTCCGGCATAAAAAATATTGGCTTGATCCATCGCGGATTTTCTTCTTATGGAAATACTGAGTATCGCAATGCTCCTATGTGGCATTTAGCGATAGAGATGAAACGCCGCAATCCTGAGTTGCTGATCATTAATGATCCTTCGCATATTTGTGGTCGTCGTGATATACTGATGGATATTGCACAGAAGGCGATCGATCTCGGCTTTGATGGATTGATGATCGAAAGTCATATTGATCCGGACAATGCATGGAGTGATGCGAAGCAACAGGTGACGCCGGAGAAATTAGGAGAGATGATCGACGCTATCAAATGGCGTCATGAAACTGCTGATGAAAAGGAATTCATTACAGCTTTAGAAAAATTGCGTGAGCAGATCAATCATTTGGATGATGAATTGATACAGTTGCTGGGTCAGCGGATGAAAATTGCTGACAAGATCGGTGAATACAAGAAGAATAATAACGTAACCATTTTGCAAACGAGCCGCTGGAACCAGATACTGGAGAAGGCTTACGCAAAAGGGGATGCATTGGGATTAAGCAAAGAGTTTATCACGAAGTATTTTGATGCGGTGCATATGGAAAGTATCAATCATCAGAATAAGATCATGAACTCATAGGAATAATTATGAATAATGAATGTTGAATGATAGATTGAGAGATCTGTTTGATACCAGCATTTGTTTTTCATAGCATCACCTGTTGCGTCGCAATCCATTCATCGTCCGGTAATCCTATTTAGCATTAAAAAAGGTAATGAAGAAACTGACTTATAAATTTTCCAATTCATCGGTTGACTACTTTCTCGCCGGAGGCATTTCTCATTTGAAAGAGATTGTTGATAAAGACAACACCATTGTCATTACAGATGAGAATGTTTACAATGCCCATACAAAAAGATTTAAGAACTGGAATTGTATTGTATTAAAACCGGGAGAAGAATACAAGGTGCAATCAACAGTTGATGAAGTAATAGACCAGCTGATAGAAATGGAAGCAGATCGTAAAACGACATTGGTTGGTGTTGGTGGCGGAGTGATAACAGACATTACAGGATATGTTGCTTCGGTTTACATGCGGGGAATTTCATTTGGATTTATTCCAACATCACTGCTTGCCATGGTTGATGCATCTATAGGTGGCAAGAACGGAATTGATGTTGGGGTTTATAAAAATATGGTAGGTAGTATACGCCAGCCAAAGTTCATCATTCATGATATGGTCTTCTTGAATTCACTGCCCCAAAAAGAATGGGAAAATGGTTTTGCAGAAATAATCAAACATGCGGCGATAAAAGATGCGGGAATGTTTAAAGAACTGGAGGAAAAATCTTTTAAGCATTACCAGGCCAGGCAAAAAAGTATTTGTGAACTAGTTCAACGAAATACAATTATTAAAACCAAAGTAGTACAGAATGATGAATTTGAAAAGGGGGAGAGACGGTTATTGAATTTTGGTCATACACTCGGGCATGCTTTAGAAAATCAATATGAATTATCGCATGGGCAAGCTATTTCAATTGGTATGACTTATGCTTCTGTTATTTCAGAAAAAATAAATGGTTTTGAAGAAGCAAGCAGGGTTGCTGCGCTTCTACTTAAATATGATCTGCCAACATTTGCAGATTTTGATAAACAAAAAGTATTTGAAGTTCTAAAGATGGATAAGAAAAGAGAAAAAAAGGAAATGAATTATGTGATGCTGCAGAAGATAGGTAAGGGAGTTGTTAAATCAATTCCCTTAAAACAATTAGAAGAAATTATTCAAGAGCTATAAATGAAAGTAACTATACATCCGTCTCAATTGAATGGAATCATTCAGGCGCCAGCTTCCAAAAGTTCGATGCAAAGAGCTTGCGCCGCAGCACTATTAACAAAGGCTACAACGATCATTCGAAATCCGGGACATAGCAATGACGATAAAGCTGCGATGGAAATTATTCAAAAGTTGGGAGCTAAGCTGGAAGTTGAAAGTTCAGAGTTGAAAGTTGAAAGTTTAGGAATAGATCCAATTGCAAATGAGATGACCTGTGGTGAAAGCGGTCTTAGTATAAGAATGTTTACACCAATCGTTGCACTTAGTGATAATGAAATCACAATAAATGGTTCCGGCAGTTTAACAACAAGACCGATGGATTTCTTTGATGAAATTTTACCAGAGATTGGGGTTAAAATAAAAAGCAATGATGGTAAATTGCCAATGACAGTTCAGGGCCCGTTGGTCCCAGCCAATATTGAAGTGGATGGTTCATTGAGTTCGCAATTCCTTACCGGCTTATTAATGGCATATTCAGCAGCCGGCGCAAAAGAAGTTTCAATTAAAGTCAATAACCTCAAAAGCAAACCTTATATCGATCTTACGTTGGATGTGATGAAACAATTCGGAATGAATGTTCCTGAAAATAAAAACTATGAGGAGTTTATCTTTCATAGCGAGGCCACTCACCATTCACCACTCACCACTCACTACACTGTAGAAGGTGACTGGAGCGGAGGCGCATTCTTATTAGTGGCCGGCGCAATTGCAGGATCAATTACTGTAAGAGGTCTCGACGTCTCCTCTACACAGGCTGATCGGGCAATTGTGGATGCGATGATGAAGTCAAGCGCAGCAATAATAATGGACGCTAATGAAATTAAAATTCATCCGGGTGGATTAAACGGATTTGAATTTGATGCAACAGATTGTCCGGATCTGTTCCCTCCATTGGTTGCGTTAGCTGCTTATTGTAATGGTAAAACAAAAATTAAAGGTGTAAGTCGTTTAGCACATAAAGAAAGTAACCGTGCTATTACATTACAGGATGAATTTGATTTGATGGGAGTGACGATCGATTTGGAGGACGATATGATGATAATTCATGGCGGTGGAATTGTAAAGGGTGCAGATGTTCATTCGCATCATGATCATCGTATTGCCATGGCTTGTGCTGTTGCCGCTTTAGGTGCAAACAGTGAAACGGTTATAGAAGAAGCAATGGCTATAAAAAAATCTTACCCTGATTTTTATAATGATTTGAAAAACTTAGGCGCAAATGTATCTTTACCTTTTGAAAAGATTAACTTTTAACTAATAACAAATAACTTGAACTCGTTCGGCCGCATATTTAAGATTTCAATTTTCGGCGAATCACATGGTGAATGTGTGGGAATAACTATTGACGGTTGTCCTGCAGGATTATCATTGGCACCGGAAGACCTGGCAGCTGATCTTGAAAGAAGAAAAGGTGGCAAACAAAAGGGAACCACCCCAAGACAGGAAGAAGATTTTCCAATTTTTAAAAGTGGTTTATTTAACGGAAAAACAACCGGATTTCCAATTACCATACTATTTGAAAATAAAAATATCCGGAGTGATGATTATACCAAACAAAGAAGCATCCCAAGACCGGGACATGCTGATTGGGTAGCACATCAAAAGTTTGGTGGTAATGAAGATTATCGTGGTGGCGGACATTTCAGTGCAAGGTTAACAGCAGGAATTGTTGCAGCAGCTGGGATTGCGAAAAAGTTGATGAAGGGAGTTAATATTAACGCCGAGGTAATTGAAATAGGAGGTGAACAGGATATGGAGAAAGGTTTACAAAAAGCAATTGATGCAAAAGATTCTGTTGGTGGAATTCTTGAATGCCGTGTTAATGGATTACCTGTCGGCTTAGGCGAACCCTGGTTTGATTCAGTTGAATCGGTTTTAGCTCATCTTGTTTTTGCAATACCAGCGGTAAGAGGCGTTGAATTCGGAACCGGCTTTGTCGCAGCAAAAATGTTTGGCAGCGAACATAATGATGCGATTCTTGAAATGGGTGGCAAAACAAAAACAAATCATGCCGGTGGAGTGGTCGGGGGAATTACAAATGGTAATGAATTAGTGTTTCGGTTAGCAATAAAACCAACTTCTTCTACTCCGAAAGAACAGGAGAGTTTGAATTGGGATACAGAACAAGTTGAAAAGTTCTCTATCAAAGGTCGTCATGATCTTTGTGTTGCATTGAGAGCACCTGTGATCGTTGAAGCAGTAACTGCGTTGGTACTTTGTGATTTTATGATGCTGGAGCAGAAGATCCCAAGAATAATATCTTAATCGCTTATAAATTTCTCATAAGCCCTCTCTCCGAAATAAGTAAAATATTTTCTGCTGTCAAATTTGGTATTTGATAAAAGCGAAAAAATAAATCCATTCTTCTCCACTTGCAGTGTATGATAGATCAGCCCATTTGGATTTTCTTTTAAAATGATTCTTATTCTTCCATTTAAGGCTTGATGATCAATAAAAGCGGTATCGGCAACAGTTTTGAAAGTAAATGTTTCTGAAAGCTTTCTTTGCATCAATCGGCTCCTGTACCACGTACCACCGGTCGGGCTAACCAAAGGCTTGCCATTATAAACAACAAGACTATCGTTATAAGCTACTACGACCAGGTTGTGTTTCTTATTTTGTAACCAATCAACAATCTTCTTT
>DASTZB010000378.1:0-23553 GCA_035764525.1 Chitinophagaceae bacterium
CCAATCATTTATCACTTTTATATCTTTTTCAGAAACATAATTTGGCCTTGGATTATCTTTTTTATGATCCGGATCTACAATTATATAAATAGAGGCATTTTTAAGGTTAGCGGCGGTTGGAGCTACATCAAGCGAAGAAAGTTTTGCTCCATATCTTTCAAAAATATTTCCAAGTGTTGAAAACCCACCATTGCTTCTTTCTTCCCATGCATAATGCCAGTAAATATCTTTTCCGCCAATATCTTTTCTTTTTTCACTGTTAAAGTAACGGTCGAGTAAAACAGTTTTTCCTTTGCCGACAGGAAGGGTTGGCAACATTTCCATTTCATTACTTGCCAATAGAAATGCACCGATGCCTTTCGGATCATTTACGATCACAGGCTCACTCATATAGTATTCAAAACTTCCATCACGAAAAGGATTACCACCAAGTCCCGAAACTTTTACCGTTCCATTCAAATTCGTTTGTTCGTTCTCAACTTTAATAAATCGTTTTACAATTCCATCATATCCTTTTTTTGCAATTTCAATTTTTGCTGCAGGTAAATAACCTTTTCTTACTCCTTTTGCTACAGCGTATACGAATTGCGATGAAGCAGACGCTTCAAAATAATTCTTTTCTTTACCCGGCCCACTATAATTCATTACATCATACCATAAACCTGTCGTTTTATCCTGTTGCTTTTCTATCGCATTAACCAACCTGTTGAGTATATCGATCAGTGATCGTCTTTTTGGATGATCAACAGGAAAATAATCCAGGACATCAACCAATGCGTCAGCATACCAGCCCATGGCTCTTGCCCAAAAATTTGGTGAAGTACCTGTTTCTTTGTTTGCCCATTGCATTTGTTTGCTTTCATCCCATGCATGATAAAGCAATCCTGTCTTTGCATCTCTTGCATGTTTCTCCATCCAAATAAACTGGTTGGCGATATCATTGAACGCAGTGTCATCATGCATCAGCATAGCATATTCAGCATAAAATGGCTCACCCATATACAAACCGTCCAGCCACATCTGGTATGGATAAACTTTCTTATGCCAGAAGCCGCCTTCATTTGTTCGCGGATGATGGCGCAACTGTTCCCTCAGGGATTGTGCTGCTTTCAGGTATTTCTCCTTTTGTGTTACCCGGTAGAGTAACAGGAGTAGTTTACCATTATTTATATGATCAATATTAAATTCATCCGCCTCATATCCTTTAATGCTTCCATCATTCTGTACAAACCAATCCATTTTGGATTGGATAGCATTGAAATATTTTTTATCACCTGTTTGCTGCCAAATACCTTCAAATCCTTTTAATATAACACCCATATCATAAGACCACTTTGTTGTTCCCCCGATCGGCAAAGAATCTTTCCAGGTAGTCAGGACAGTTGCGGCTACCTGCTCACTCAGTTTTTGCTGGGCTGTTGTTTGCAGCATGCAAATAATAAACACTATTGAGAAAAGTTTTCTCATTTGATAGTTATACTTTTTTCAGTTGCGCCAAGCTCATAAGTGATCTTTTCTTTTGCTTTGGAAGCATCTGTATTTTTTATTGAAATGTTTTTACTCCTATCGCCATTGACCCTGAATAAAAGTTCAGCGCCATTTTTATAAGTGATATTATCAAACACCAGGTTATCGCTTTGTACAATATCTACTACCGGGTCAGTTTCAGCACTGATGATCTTGATATTTTTAAAAGATATGCCGCTTGCTTCCTGCACATCAATTCCTTTATTTGCCTGCAGCACCATATTCTCCAGTACGATATCTTTTACATGCATTTCGGGAAGTCCTCTTACAAAAATTCCTTTCTCAGCTCCATTACAATAAACATTGCTGATATGAAAATTCCGGAATTGCGGAGTTGTTTCATCCACAGTCTTAAATTCCACCTTTGGTAATTCTCTTTTTTCGCCAGCTAATACAACGGGATCTTTCGCCATATAATACATATCAAACAAAATGGCTTCCGCAGGAATATCTTTCATGTAGATGTCTTTAATGAAAATATTCTCAACAATACCACCTCGACCTCTTGTAGTTTTAAAACGAAGACCAATATCGGTGCCAATGAAAGTGCAGTTACTTACATATATATTCCTGGCGCCGCCGCTCATTTCACTGCCGATCACAAATCCGCCGTGTGCTGCATATACGGTACAACCGCGAATAATAACATTCTCAATTGGCATTCCTCTTTTTCTTCCATCCGCATCACGACCGCTTTTCATACATAGTGCATCGTCGCCAACATCAAATACAGAATTCTCGATCAATACATTCTTACAACTCTCTGCATCTATGCCATCTCCATTCTGTGCATACCAGGGATTTTTTACAAAAACATTTCTCACTGTCAGGTTCTCACACATGAGCGGATGAAGGCACCACGCCGGTGAATTTTGAAAAGTTACTCCTTCAAGTAAAATATATTTACAACTAGTAAGCAACACAAGATTGGGTCGCAGAAAATCTTTGACTCCTTGATAAAACGCTGCGTCTTTTGCTGAAGATATCATACCCGGATTTTGCATCTTTGAGCCTTTCATGAATTCTTCGGATGGATACCATGTTTTTTTATCTTCACTCAACACGCCACCAGATGCCACTTTCTTTTTCCACTGACTTTCGGTAAGCTTATCATTTTTTACAGCACGCCACACATCGCCATTGCCGTCAATGATCCCTTTACCAGTAATAGCAATGTTAATTGCGTTGGTTGCCGAAATGGGTGATTGATTACGCATCTGCGGCAATCCTTCCCAATTTGCCTTTACAAGTGGGTATTCACTTTTATCTGGAGTAAATAACAAAGTGGCGCCGGCGGCTAAATGAAGATTGATATTGTTTTTTAAAATTATTGGCCCCGTCAACCAAAGACCCGAAGGAACCAAAACAATACCTCCACCCTTTTTGCTTAATGCATCAATTGCAGTATTGATACTTTTTGTATTTAATGTATTGCCATCTGCAACTGCTCCGTATTTTTTAATACTAATAGTATCTTTTTTAAAGACAGGTGATTTTATCACCGGGAGTTTTTCTTTTTGAGCAAATGCAAAAAGAAACGCAACCGTAAACAACTTCAACAGGATAATCCTTGTCATGTGGCAACTCAGGCTTTAAGGGTTCAATCGAATTACAATTCTACTTTATTATTCACTGTAAATCAGGGTATTCAGACTTATTTATTTACGCAAACGATGCCGGGAACGAAGCCAGTCATGAGTCAAGGGTCAGTGGTCATCTGATTAGATCGATATTCTCTTTCTCCAATGCCTTTTTTATTATAAGAAGCGCCAGTTAACTTCTGAATCCGAACTCTTAACTAAACTTTTATTGCCTGCCTTGCTAATAATTTCCATCCTGCCTTTCCCTTTTGCCATATCAATAAGACCTTTAGATGCACTTCACCCGGCTTGCCGCCGTCATTTGTCTTGGCACTTAATGTATGACGAACGATCGCCACTTTATCACTAATGCTGATGGTCTGTTCGGTCAGATCAATTGTTACAAAATCAGAAGAGCCGTTCGTTAATTTCTCCACAAATTCTTTTTTGTCATCAATGTGACCACCGCTGTGCCCATAACTGAGTTTTTCATCGGTTAATTTTTCTAACACTATTTTATCGCCATTTACCATAGCATTGCGCAACTGTTCGACTGCCTCGGCCACTGCTTTTTCATCTTTTGTTTGCCCAAAAGAAACTGCATTAAAAAAAACAAATGCGATCATGCTAAAAAATAATTTCTTAATCATCGTTATTAATTTAAAATTTTGTTAGTCGACTTTCGTTCCCTGATTGAGCTCTTGTTGCGACGCTCCGTTCATCTGCAACAAGTCTATTCTACTTTTCAAAATGTATCCAATCGATATCAGCAAAACCGGCATCATTTGTAATATTTGTTCTGCTGCAAAACATTCCAACCTTCGCTCCCACCCAACGACCAGGTTTTGCTGTAAATGTTTTTAAAAGATGGCCCAAACCTTTTTCTGTTTGGTAACTGAAATCGCAGACGCCTCCTTTACTAACTTTTACTTTCAGAGAAAACTCACTGCCACTTACTGGTATACTTGAAATCTCTAATTCAGTTTTGTTTTTATCAGCATTGATATTTTCTGACTGAACAATATAAACTCCGTCATTTTTTTTAATAACTGAAAAGACAGCATAATCAGTACCAAGAATAACCAAGCCAAATCTCTCGTTTTCAAATTTTGGTTTAAATGAAATCTTCACAGTTACCGAAAATTCTTCAGCCGGGAATTTTTGAGCAAGAATATTCGGATAGTTCCATACAGATCTTATTGAATCAGGCTGATAAACCGAAAACATTCTCAAAGAACCGCCCGGCGTTCCAAATGTCCAGCCTTCCTTTGGATTCGCCTGCCATTGCCATTGTAAACCAAATTTAACTCCATTGAATTCATCACTGTCCTGAACTGTAGACCGCGGGTATTGCTTTCCAACATTTGGCTTTTTATAAATAAGGGTTGGTTCACCCTTTCCGTCTCCATCTTTATCTACACCGATCACCGGCCAGTCATTTACCCATTTCATTGGCTGTAAGTGGACAACTCTTCCATAAGCATCCTTATCCTGGAAATGTAAAAACCAATCTTCACCAGTTTGAGTTGTCACCCATGCTCCCTGGTGTGGGCCATTAATTGAAGTAGTTCCTTGATCCATTGCGACTTTTCTTTCATAAGGTCCGTACACATTTTTTGAACGAAGAACAGTTTGCCATCCGGTACTTACACCGCCCGCCGGCGCAAAAATGTAATAGTAACCATTGCGTTTATAAAACTTCGGGCCTTCGATTGTCGGATCCAATTTATGACCGTCATATACCATTACTCCATCGTCAATAATTTTTGTCCCTTCCTTATTCATTTCCTTCACCACAATAATTGATTTAAATCCTGCACGACTGCCGGCATATGCATGAACGAGATACGTTTTGCCGGTATCATCCCACAAAGGACATGGATCGATCAATCCTTTACCTGCGTCAATTAGTAATGGTTCGGTCCACGGTCCTAAAATATTTTTTGCTTTGACTAAATAAATTCCAAAATCAGGATCAGGATAGTAGATATAAAATTCATTGTTATGATAACGGATAGACGGAGCCCAAACTCCTGCGCCATGTTGCACCTTATCATACACATCATTTGGTGGTTGCTTTTTCAATGCATGACCAATGATCGTCCAATTCACGAGATCCTTCGAATGAAGAATTGGCAACCCGGGTATATGTGTAAAGCTTGATGATACCATATAATAATCGTCACCAACTCTTATTGCATCGGGGTCGCTGTAATCGGCATCGATAATTGGATTTTTATATGTGCCGTCGCCATTATCTGCTACCCAAACTTTTGAGACCGTTTGTTGCCCGGCAAGTTTCAGAGAAAACAAGAGCAGTATCAAGATTGCAATTCTCATAATTCGATCACTCGTTTTTCTGCATTGCTTATAAAGGCGGTCTCAATAATTTTAATCACATTCAGTGCTTCTTCTGGTGCCACTGGCACTTCAGCATCATTGCGAATTGCATAATAGATCCCGTCGTAATAATCTCCATAATTTCCTCTTAGTGATGGAATGTATTCTTTAATAATTTTTCCATCTTTTTCGGTATGTAATAGCCCTTTTTGATCTCCTGGTTCAGTTCCCCAATCTGGTCCATCGGGTTTTTTATGAGCCTGCAGATCGGTTTCCTGAACATCTGTTTTGTGCTTGATAAATGATCCAAGTGTGCCATGAATTTGATAACCTGGCATTGCTTCTCTGACATAATAACTCGACTTAAGTATAACTCTGTGAGTAGGATAAAAGAGTTTTACATCAAAATAATCATCCACTTTTGAACCCGGACGATTAATGGTAATATCAGCAAATACTGCTACAGGCATTCCAAATAATTGCAATGCCTGGTCAATTAAATGAGAACCGAGATCATACAATGCACCAACACCCGGTGTCGGGGTTTCTTTATGTATTTTATAACTCAGTTCGGGCACGTACCTGTCATAATGAATCTCTGCCTCTATGATTTTACCAAGCAATCCTTCAGTTAAAACTTTCTTTATAGTTCTGTAATCGCTATCATATCGCCGGTTATGGTACACAGAAAGTCTTACGTTTTTCTTTTTTGCTGCTGCTATAAGTTCCTCTGCCTGCAATACAGTGGCGGTAAAAGGTTTTTCAACAATCAAATGTTTGCCGGCAAGTATTGTTTGCATGGCAAACTCAAAATGAGTTACGCTGGGTGTATTGACAATAACCAGCTCAATATTTTTATCTGCCAGCATATCTTCGAGGGTTCGGAATGTTTTTACACCGGGATATTTTTCCTGTGCAAGATTTTTTGTTCTTTCCAAAACACCATAAAAATTAAACCCCGGGTTGGTTGTAATAAATGGCGCATGAAAAACCCACCCACTCATTCCGAAAGAACATAATGCCGTATTAATTGGTTGCATAAATTTTATTTGATTGAACTTAACCAATTTCTCAATCGCTCCATCCAGTTATCATCTGTTGTTTTATTATACATGCCAAAACCATGTCCCCCTTTGGGATATAAATGCAATTCTGCGGGTACTTTATTTCTTATACAAGCCTGGTAAAACCGGATACTATTTTCAACCGGCACTGTTGCATCATCACCTGCATGCACTAAGAATACTGGTGGGGTTGTTGCAGTTACCTGCAATTCGTTTGAATAAAAATCTGTTTTCTCTTTTGTCGCATTTGCACCTATCAAATTATTCCGGGAGCCTTTATGCCCGAATGTACTGTCGAAGCTAATAACCGGGTAAATAAGAATTGCAAAATCAGGACGACCAGAAGTCGTATCGTTATTTGATGCATCTGCTTTAAAATCAAAATGTGTTGCTGCAGTTGAAGCTAAATGCCCGCCGGCGGAAAAACCCATGATACCGATCTTGTTTTTATCAATTCCATATTGTGCTGCATTTGTTCTTACCCAGCGTATAGCCTGCTGTGCATCTTGCAAAGGCGCAAGACTTCTATCAACATTGATTGTATCGTCAGGCAAACGATATTTTAAAACAAAAGCAATTACACCCCATTTATTAAATTCTTCTGCCACCCTTGTTCCTTCTTTATCAAAAGCAAGAATGAGGTAACTGCCTCCGGGGCAAATTATGACAGCTTTGCCATTTGGTTTATCAGGTTTAAAAACAGTTAATGTTGGGTTGCTAACTTTTGCGATCCTTGTTACATTGTCCCTCAAAGTCGAATACTCTTTATCAGCAACTGGTTTGTTATTGGGAACGACACTATATAATGGAATTATTTTTACTGACTTATTACTAAATGCATTAAGTTGAAATGACCTGGATAGCGTATCATTATACCAGGCATTGCCATAAGCATTTAAAGAATGTTCTTCTGCAAAGATTGAGTGAATATTATAATGTTTTATTTGATTTTCGTTTAATTGGAAAGACCATTTTACTCTCTGATTAATTCTTGCCCCTTCCCCAATGTTTTTATATTCACCATAGAAAGCAGTTTTTTCGTTTTCCTTGTTACCCCAATTGTCCCACCCCTCAGGTGCGACAGATTTGGGCAAATCACAACGAATAAAGACCGTATGTGCAAATGCCCGCCATGGCCTTCCCAGGAAAAGTCTTGTAACAGCAGAATCGGTAATTATTTTACAGTTTTCGAAAACAAATCCATATTTATTTATTTTGGGCGTATTGGCAGCGGTTATGAATGAATTTGTTTTACCCCGTATTATACAATTTTGAAATAATGCCGTTGAGGGTCCGAATATAAAATCGGTTGTTCCTTCAATATAGCAGTTCAAAAAAAACTGTTTGGCATTTTCACCTGAAGCAAATATTGTATCCTGGTTACCTAAGAACCTGCAATTTTTAAAAAAAGCTCTGTGCGCATCAACGTACAATGCCAATGCCTGGCCAACCGGTCCGGCACTATTTGCGAATGTGATATTTTCTGCCCTGAAACGATTGCCAGAGATCTTTGCAGTATAAGAAGTAAAAGTTGTATGCTTGCCTTTTCCTGAATAATCGTTCCATGTGATGATCGTGCTGTCAACATTTTCGCCAATAAAAGTTACGTCCGTATTGTTCGCAGGCAATTCAATTTTTTCATTGTAGACGCCACTCTTTATATACAAAGTGATCGGCGCTAACGGATAAACTCTCATCGCATCAATTGCATCTTGTATTGTATAGTAATCCCCCGTTCCATCCTTTGCAACTGTAAAAACATATTTATACTGTTGCGGATTCGCAGTTTGAGCAAAAGAATTAAAAACAGTAAGAAATAAACAATAAAAAAATATTATTCGTTTTATCATGATCTTGTTTTCGACCTATTATTTAACGGGTACCAGCTATCTAAATATTTTCGCTTGTCATAAGACTTTGCTTCTTCGTCGGTCAATTGCCTTGACCAACTCACTCTTTTTGTTGGATCTGATGAAGGTCCATAATTTTTGTATTCTGCGTACCGGGTTGTTTTATAATTATCGGTATTATTCCAATTGCTCCACCCTTCAGGTTTTATATGAGCACCGATATAACAATTCATATAAACAACTGATGCATAAGGTCGCCATGGCCGGCCAAGTGAAACATTATGCAAGGAGGTGTCTCCGGTTAATTTACATGCAGTGAATACAAAACCCCATTCTTTTGTTTGTGGAGTAGAAGCAGCAGTAACATGTGAGTTTTTCTTACTATAGATCTCGCAACTATCAAACCATGCAGTAGCAGAACCGAAAATAAAATCAGTTGTTCCCTCGATGTAACAGAATTGGAAAAACTGCCTGCTTTTCTCATTATTCAAAAATAAAACATCCTGGTTGCCGATAAACCGGCAATCAACAAACTGTGCTTTATCGCCATCCGATTCAACAGCCACGGCTTGCCCGGCTGTAGACCCAGCATCATTTTCAAAAGTGATATTATAGGCAAGGAAATTATCTGATCTGTTGAGAAAAGTCCATGATGTTCTTGTATTGATAGTATCACCACTCGGTGCAAGCTTTCCTGTATGATCGTCATAAGTAATGATCGTTTTATATTTGTCAGAACCTAATAGATCAACATTGCGTTTCGTTGAATCAAGAAAAAGTTTTTCTCTGTAAACACCTTCCTTAACCTGAACAACCGTTCTCTTTTCGCTATTGTTCTCAATTGTATTAAATGCTTCTTGAATTGTTTTAAAGTCACCCGTTCCATCCTGTGCCACAATGAGTCTCGTGGGGAAAAAAGCCTCGGGCAATCCTACCTTTCTTTTAAAAAAAACACTTTTCAAAAATCGATCAATACAAACAACTGAAGTATCAAGCCATGGGTTAAATAAGATAAACGAGTGAGGAGCATTGAAAGCTATTTCTCCTGAATAGATACGGTATTTGTTTAACACATTAATATAGTCTCTTCTTCCAGCATGCATTCTTGAGACATTACTATTCAGAAATAATGTCGGGGGAGAATTTGGCCCAACATGAGTCAATGGAGAACCTTGTTTCCATAATTCCGGGTTTTCAGTTTTTGAATAGCCAAACCAATTAGTAGCTGCAGAAATTCTTTTGCTATCATCACCTTCACCTGATTCCGGATGAATAAAAGCAAGGAGGCCATCAATATCGATAACAGCATTTACTTTGCTAGAAATGTTTTTATTACATCCATCACCTTCAAACTCTTTCATACCATTTGTAGCTCCCATCATAGCTGCCAATTCGCCACCGGCTGAATGACCAGCAACAACAATTCTATCTTCATTAAGATTATATTTCGCTGCATTTTTTCTTACCCAACGAATGGCCGCTTTAATATCATATAAACCTGCGGGATATAATGCTTCTGTTGAAAGACGATATTCAGGAGTAAAACAAACATATCCGAGTTTAGCAAGCCTTTGTGCCAGGGGATAATGCAAAGTCCTGTTTCCTGCTCTCCATCCGCCGCCATGAATAATTATGATCGCAGTTCTTTTAGGTGAAGCTCTCCACTTTGCATAAAATGCGTCTATTAAAAGTTTACGATCGCCGGCCTTACAGTAAGTAATATTTTTTTCTTCAACAAGATTTGAAAAATGTAATTCATCAACAAGTTTAGCTTCGGGATTTGTTTTGATTGTACCAGCATAGGCACTATTGATGGTATAAGAAGTATCTGGCTTGCCCGTAATGCCTTCAGTCCTTTGTGCATTGCTTCTGATTACAAATAAGACTGAGAACAATATCAGGCAAAATTTTTTCATTCAAAAGATAATCAGTTATTTTTTACGGGTGTAAATATTCTTACCGCTAATTCGGGAATTTGTTTTTTTATTTCTTGCAATACTAATTGAGCCACCAATCTTGCCCCCAATTCACTAAAGTGAGTATTATCTTCTTTACCGTCGGGATAATTCGGATGTTCACCTGGTTTTAAATGATTAAACAAAAGCTTTGAATTTTCCGCCCCCATTTGCTGATACAAAGCTTGTGTTTTCTTATCCATATCAAACAACACAGCATTTTCTTCTTTTGCTACGTCACGAACAATCTGTGCATACACATCATGTGTCCCTTTGATCTTTCCTGAAGTAGAATCAAAACTTCTTCTTGCCATTGGAGTCAATAAGATCGGAATCGCTTTTTTGCTTCTTGCTTCTGATACGTATTGTTTCAGGTTGTTTTTGAATTCAGCTTCGGTCGTATATGTTTTTTTTGTCGGCACTTCATCATTATGACCAAACTGAATAAATACATAATCGCCTTCTTTAGCATTAGCTACTACTTGTCTCCATAGGCCTTCATTTCTAAAAGAGCTGGTACTACGACCATTCTTTGCAAGATTCTCAATGTTTACTGTCGAATCCCAGAAATAAACAAAAGGCATTCCCCATCCTGTTTCAGGATAAGCTTTTACTTCTTTAATGCTCATAGTGCTGTCACCACACATCCAAATGATAATCTTCTTTTTATCAGGCATTGCAAATGCCATTAAAAATAAAACGAGTGGAATAAATAGTTTCCTCATTTTACAATGCTGTTAATATACACTTCAATGTTCGTATAAAAATGATGAGACGAAACTTTCGAGGCATCAGATGCATCGGTGGGATCTAATCCATTCTTTCTCTCCCATTCATCAGGTATCCCATCCTGATCATTATCGACGGCAGGCGACAATGACTTTAAAGCAGGCCATGCATTTAATGTCATGTCAAATGGTGAATGTGCCGGGTAACGGCCTTGCACATCAATAATAAATCCTGTCCTATTTACTACATCATTGATAATTCTTGCATCCAATGTGTCTCTGCTAAAACTTGCACCGGCAAATTTCAATACAGATTGATACGCTCCTTCCGCAGTTTCGATATTTGTTTTATCAGTTGGATGTGGATCATTAATAACGGTATTTTTTTTATCCTCTTCAGTTCCTCCATTACCCATCACTATTCCCAACCAGTTATTTTTTGAAACATCTTTTGCTTCATCCACATAATTTCCATTTACATACCATTTACCAAAGGGAATAGCTTCTGTTCTGCCGGGATTAACAACCCGATGCCAGACACTTTTATTTGTTGATGGACCGTATTTGAAATAATTATTGATGATATTATAATTACCACCTTCGCCTGCATATATCGTATTGCCTCCCCAATCATAAATCACATTATTGATATAATCCACAAATTCCTGGATGCCCTGGCGGTTTCCATTAAATCTTGGGTTGCGGCTATTGCAATGTGCAAATAAGTTATGATGTGCTGTTAAATGTTTTCCACCCCAAATGCCGCCATAACCATGACGTTGCCAATCTTTGTCTCCGGTTTCAAAATGATAAGAATAATTCAATGGTTCTGAAATAATATTCCATTGAAACGTTGTACTATCACCATTGTATACAGAAAAACATTCGTCGTTACTCCAACTAAATGTACAATGATCGATAACAATGTGTTTTTTTCCGCCGCCGCCAAATGCATCTTCACCGCCGCTACCATCAACTTGCCCGGCTTGCCGCTGAAACTTATCACCAAGTCGAAATCTTAAGTAGCGAACGATAATATTATCACCGCCCAATTGAACTGATTTATCAGCAAAACAAATTCCATCTCCCGGTGCTGTTTGTCCGGCAATAGTTGCATTTGCTTTTATTGAAACAGATGTGTTGAGATGGATAGTTCCCGAAACTGCAAACACAATTATCCTCGGGCCATTGGCAGTCGCTGCTTTTCTAAAACTTCCTTCACCATCATCATTAAGATTCGTTACAATAATAACCTTGCCACCTCTTCCGCCAGTTGCATATTTACCATAGCCTTCTGCGCCAGGAAATGCTATTGGAGTTGATTCTTCATTGCTGCCAGTAGTTTTTTGAGCAGCACATTTAATAAAAGCTATTGCTACAACTATTGCTACAAAATACCTTTTGATTATTCTCATATTTCATTTTAAAAATAAGGCTACTACAGATGCAGCAGCCGTTTAGATAATTACTAAGCTTCAAAAAAAATTAATATAGCGGATTCTGTGTCAAATTTTTATTGGCTTCCCTGGCTGATTGAGGAATAGGAAATAACTCTGATTTCCCTGTTTTGAAATTTGTATATCCATAACGTGGAATGGTCGGCGTTATCATGGTTGTTGTCAGGGATGAATTAACCCATGCAACACTTGTATAATCGGCGGTACCCGGATTTGAATTTGTCTTATAATACGAATGAACCCAAATGGAAGAATTATCTGCCTTTGGTAAGGGCGCTGTCTTCCGGAAGTACATGTTTGAAGGCAAAGTTGAAGGAACTGCAGCATAAGATGGATATCCTGCCATATATGTATAACTCATGGCTGTAGTGCTGCGAAGTCCCATCAATGCCATATTATCGTTGGCTTCTTTTAATCCCTGGCCTAACAAATTCCAACGAAGCAGATCATATTTCCTGATGCCTTCAGCACCTAACTCTAAAGCTCTTTCTCTAACAAGATATTTGAAAAAGTCAGCTTTGCTGAGGCCGGCTGGTATATCAACAGCAGACGTTGAAGATATTGGCAAACCATATCCACGTCTTCTTACCATATTGATCGCATTATATGCAGCCGTAGTGGCCCCATTAATTTCATTTTCAGCCTCCGCAAACATTAATAGCACATCAGAATAACGAATTAGCTGCCATTTCAGTCCGAAATATTGAACGGCACTTGATGCGGGAATAGCAGGTTTAATCCAGTCGCGGCGGTATTTACCATCTCTCATGGCAGTAATTGCCATTCCTACTTTCGCTAAGGTATCTGTGTATGAGTCATAAGGAACAATTGTTACATCACGCCTAACATCAGTTGAGTCAAACAAATAAAGATAGCTAGGCAAAGGGTTGACAAAACTGTTACCTGCAGCGGTAGATCCTATTGCGCTGCCTACCCTTGGTCCGTTTGCGTAACCAAATTTTGAATCGGCCGTGCCACCCCCACCGATTGCTGTTACCTGGAACATTAACTCACCATTTGGATCAACAGTTTGTTTTCCGCAAACAATATCTTTCCAAAGACCTTTGTAATCGGGAAATAATGAATGTTGATTTGAAGTGATGATCTCATTTGTTTCATCACGGGCTATCTTAATAAAATCAAGATAATTGGTCGGACGGGAAACTGTTCCATTTTGACCCAATGAGTAGCCGCCACGAGCCAGGGCAATTCTTGCACGCAATGCTTTAATAGTTCCTTTTGTGATCCTTTCATCAAGCTGGTCACCGATGCCAGTTACTTCATTCCGCCAAGGAACCAGGTTAGCAGCATCTTTCAGATCTGCAAGAATATGATCATACAAACCATCTTTATTAACTCTTACAGGAAATGGTTCAGTAGCTGCCTGTATATATGATGGTTTGAAATGCTCAGGCAGATCACCCCAATTGCGTAATGCTTCATAATAAAATTGTGCTCTTAGTGTTAATGCTTCACCATACATTCTCTGTAATTGTTTTTTCTCTTGTTCAGAACCATTTGAATACATATCCATTTTTGGAATTTCATCTATACAAATATTCGCAAGCATGATACCTTCAAACAATGTATTAAAAGGATCTTTCAATTCATTGTTTAAGGAGGTTAGAGAGAAATGTGCCATAGCTCTTCTATCATCATTATTTCCGCTTGGTCCCATCAATATATCATCATCAACAGGGTAATGCAATGCCAGCTTCAGACCATAAGCGTTATCACCTGCCAGCCTGCCATAGACACCTGCTAAAGCTTGTAGCGTGGTAGAAACATCTTTAAAAACCATCTCAGATCCGACGGCAGTTATAGGTTGCTGGTCAAGATATTTTTTACAACCACAAATACTTAAAAGTATAAATGCTGTTGCAAGGGTTGTGATCTTATTCATATAATTCGATTTCATATACAAGTCGTTTATTAATTAAAAGGTTGCGTTTACTCCAAAAATGTAACTGCGACTTTTTGGATACGCGGAATAATCAAGGTTAGGTGTACGGGCATCATTTCTTACACTCACTTCAGGATCATAACCTGAATAGCTTGTAATAATGGCGAAATTATTTGCTGTAAAATAGAAACGTAGTTTACTCATATGAAAAGAGGTTACACTTTTTACCGGTAATGTATAGCCGATTGTAAGATTATTAATCCGAAGAAATGATCCGTCCTCGATTGCCCAGGAATGCGGAGTAAATGCACCAGTGCTGATCAAAGGTTGCCATATTTTAGCATTAGCATTAACTGATGATAAACGTTCAGGAGTTACTCCATATACTTTACCACTGTTCAACCAGATAAGTGATTCCCCGGTTGCCGGATCAATATTTCTCCAACGGTCTTTCATATCACCAAGCAAATTGGAGTTAGGCGAATATGAATTGGTAAATTCTATCCTATTTGCATTGTAAACATCAAAATCCAACATGAAGTTTACAAACAAACTCATGTCCCAATTCCTGTAATTGAATTGTTGAAGAAGGCCACCACTCACTTTAGGATTCGGGTTGCCAATAATGGTCCTGTCATAATTCAGATCGATCTTCCCATCGGGAATACCATTCGGCCCACTAAGATCTTTAAACTTAATAGACCCAGGTCTTATCGGTGCACCAATGATAGCAACATTATCAGCCACTCCACTCTTTAATGTGTATTCCATAGTAGTGGGGTTATAATTAAAATCATTCGCAGTATAAAAACCATCCGTAACAAGACCATACATCGTTCCCAAAGGCTGACCGATACGCAGCATATAATCAGAAGCATTGGAAAGTCCGTAGGCAGTTTGCGGTGCCTCAGTTTGTCCTGGTCCGAGCTGAACAACTTTATTCTTGTTAAATGCAAAATTTAAATTCGCGGTCCAGTTGAATCCTTGCGCATTACGGATGATGTCTCCATTGATTTGAAATTCCCATCCCTTGTTTTCAGTCTGACCAATATTTTGTAATTGAGATGTAAACCCATAAGTCGGATCAATATTCACATTCAGCAACAAATCTTTTGAACTATTGATATAGTAATCAATACTCATGTTCAGGCGATTCTTGAACAGGCTTAGATCCAAACCCCAGTTGCGATTAACGGTTGCTTCCCATTTCAAAGATTCATTTGGCAGTGATGACGGCACATAGGCATTTACTACCTGGCCATTAAGACCATAAAAGCGGGTATTATTGACATATGTATTCAGGTATAAGTAATCACTTATACGGTTATTACCCATTGTACCATAACCAAACCGCAATTTGGCTTCATTAAGGAAAGAAACATTAGAAAGAAACTTTTCTTTTGTCAGGCGCCATGCAACGGAACCAGCAGGGAAATAACCCCATCTTTTATCTGGTGCAAATTTGGAGGAGCCATCCATCCGTAGATTAGCCGAAAACAAATATTTATCCTTATAGTTGTATCCGATTCTGCCGAAGAAAGACAATTGTGTTGATCGTGATTTGTTAAGTCGAGGATATGTTGGCAATGCGGCTCCAGAATCAAGATGTTCAAATGCATAGTTAGCGGTCACATTGTAAGGGAAATTGCGGTTCTGGTTTAAATGTGATTCTGTCTTTATATCCAGGGTTTCTTCGCCTAACACAAAATCAAAATTGTGATCTTTCCATGGTATGAATGAATATGTCAACACATTTGAATTGGTAAGAGTTTTTGCAATCGTGGTATCAAGAGATACAAAAGGTTTTGAATTATTCGATTTTGACTGTGGCGAAAGAGTATCATAAAACTGCCTGTCAACTCTTTCATTCCTGTCGATACCTAAAGTGGATTTGAAAATAAGATTCTTTGAAATCGTGTATTGAGCGTAAACCGTGATATTATAAGTATTAGTGGTTTTCCTTCTGAACTCTGCATTTGCCAGTTTGATTGGATTTGCAAGATTTAATCCATTACCAATACCAGAAGCTACGCTGGGATCGGTGTAATCCTCGATTTCCTGTGCATTTGATGTGTATGGACGATACTTAACGGCATTGCGAAGCCTGCTTAATGAAGAGGAACCGTTATCTGCTGAAACACCAGCTCCGTAAACATTTAAGTTCGAATAGCGGCTGCTCGTACCTACTTTCAGTTTGTTAGTGATCTTATAGTCTGCTTTGAGATTAAAAAGATGTCTGTTATAACTTGAGTTTATTACGATCGCTTTATCCCGATTGTATGTATAACCCAGATTGAAAGTAAGTTTTTTACCTCCTCCTGATGCTGATACATTATGTGTCGTAGTGTTACCAGTTTGCCCAAACGCTTCTTCTTGCCAATCAACTAACGGATAGGTCTTATAAACGTTCAATGTATCCCATGTTCTGCCATACGAGTTCAAAAAACCTGTACTATCTGTTCCACCTTGTAATCTTGATCGTTCAGCCTGGTAAGCTACAAACTCATAAGGGTCCAAAACATTCAATACTTTTGCTATTTTCTTTACACCATAAAATCCGTTATAGCTTACTATTGTTCTGCCAGGCTTGCCGGACTTAGTTGTAATTATAATAACACCATTTGCACCCCTTGCGCCATATATCGCTGTACCAGCCGCATCTTTTAAAACATCGATACTTTGAATATCCTGTGGAGAAATGGCACTTAATCCATTTTCAACCTGTACCCCATCAATTACATATAAAGGATCATTACTTCCTGTAATTGACATACCGCCACGAATACGAACCCGAACATTGGCATCGGGAGAACCTTCAGAAGTAGTTGCGGTTACCCCGGCAAGACGCCCATTTAGTACTTCTGCAACATTATTAATGGGAACATCTTTTAAATCTTTTGCGCTTACTGAAGATACGGAAGCCAGCAGGTCCTTTCTTTTTACTGAAGTATAGCCGACCACAACCACATCATCAAGCGTAGCTGCATTTCTTTCCAACTGTACGTTCACAGGAGATTTTCCATCTGTAGTAACACTTGCGGGTTTATGCCCTGTATAGCTAAAGCTAAGTGTTGCACTTCCTGTTCCAGGGATAGTGATCGAAAAATTTCCGTCCTTGTCTGTTTGTACACCGGTTTTAGCTCCCTTTGGAATAATGCTTACGCCTTGCAGCGGTACTCCCGTATCATCGGTTACTCTTCCTTTGATTACACGCTCCTGTGCAAACGTGATAAGAGAAAGAGAAAGAAAGAAAAAAAATAGAAGATGCTTCATATAGCTCTTATTGTTGTTTTCGAAATGAAAAATGGTCGTGATACTTGTCTAATCGTGAGAAACCATCCTGTATTGCTTGGAATCCAAGGTCAATGCTAAACAGTATTTATCATATTTGAATCAATGAGTTAGGTGTTTATTTACGCAAACGTTCCCGATAATGATGGAGAATTTTGCACATTTCTCTTACCCTAAAAAAAGAGTAATATAAAGCAATGATTGCTGCAAGCGTTGTGATTCTTTTTTCTGTCTATACCTAATACATCGTATGGAGGCTTGATGAGGCAGCCACTCGTCTGAAAGATGTATCTTTAGAAACTAATTTTTCCACCAAAATATGAAATTCGAAGCCGTCACAATTAAAGATATTGCCCGTGCTCTTGGCATTTCAACTTCCACAGTCTCCCGTGCATTAAGAGATAGTTATGAAATAAGCCCCGAAACGAAACAATTAGTGCTTGATTGCGCTGAAAAATTGAATTATCGCCCCAACCCGATCGCTTTAAGTTTAAAGGAAAGAAGAAGCAGATCAATCGGCGTAGTTGTTTGTGAAATAGCCAATAACTTTTTTTCGCAGGTTATTAATGGAATTGAATCCATCGCATATGACAAGGGTTATAACGTCATAATTTCCCAAAGCCGGGAGTCATATGACAGAGAAGTGATCGACCTGCAATACCTGGCCTCCCGTTCGGTTGATGGCTTACTCATTTCTCTTTCTACAGAAACAAATGATCTCACTCATCTAAAAGCTTTGCATACAAAAGGATTCCCCATTGTTCTTTTCGACAGGATAACGGAAGAGATCAATACACATAAGGTTATCGTTGATAATTTCAGAGGAGGTTACGATGCAACTGAGCATTTGATCCGAAACGGGCATAAGCGCATTGCCGTTCTTACAAACTCCGAATTTTTATCTATTACTCATGAACGGGTTGCGGGTTATAAAGAAGCGTTATTAGCAAATGGACAAAAGGTGAATGAGGATTATATCCAGCACTGCTTTTATGGCGGAATGATATTTGAAGAAATTGAAGACGCCGTCAATAAGTTATTTACCCAGCGAAACAAACCTGACGCCATTTTTGCCACCGGCGACAAACTGACCACAGGCTGTTTGAAAACGTTAAAGAGAAGAGGATTAAAAGTGCCTGATGATGTTTCAGTAGTTGGTTTTTCCAACACTGATATTGCAGAACTTATTGATCCGCCACTTACTGTTGTAAGACAACCGGCTTTTGAAATGGGAAAAGATGCTACAGAATTATTACTTCAGCTTATCGAAAGCAAAAGACCGATAAAGGAATTTGAAAAAAGAATTTTGACTCCTGAATTACAGATCAGGGAATCATCGGTTAAAAAAATGGTTGTAGCAGAATAAGGTTTTAATCTTCATGTAAAACCAACTCCCCTTCTAAAACAATTTTTTGCGGCAGGCTTGTGTCTTCTTTTCTATTGATCAATTGCAATAAAATATCCGTTGCTTTTTCTGCCTGCTCAAATGGAAATTGCTCGACTGAAACTATAGGTGGATCATTGAGATAATGTATGATTGGGAGGTTTGCATAGCTGCCAAAGAAAATATCTTTATTTATCCGGAGTCCTTCTTTTCTTGTATATCGGATCGCATCCAGGGCCACATAATCATTAAATGCAATAACAGCAGCAGGCATCCTTTTTAGTGCAAGCAATTTGCCAATTGCTTTTTCTGTGCCGCTTGTTGTAAGATCAGTTTGCACCATTAATTCTTTCTCTTCTTTTAATTTGTTTTTCAATAACCCTTCCCGATACCCTTCTGCTCTCTCCAAGGTAAGTGAAATGGCGCCCGGGCCGTTTATAAATCCGATTCTTTTTATTCCTTTTTTTACAAACAGGTCCACCATTGCAACGGTGCTATTCTTTAAACTGCAAGTAACAGAGATCGCTCCCGGCATCTCTGGTGCACGATCAAAAAACACTACAGGTATATTGTATTGTTCTAATTCCTGGAAGTGTTTATAGTCGCCCGAAGTTTTTGAAACCGAAACAATGATGCCATCCACCCTGTTGCGACGCATTGTTTCCACAATCTGTTTTTCTTTTTTTGGATCATCATGACTTTGACTGATCAATACATTATAATTATTTTCGATCGCCTTCTTCTCAATTCCATTAATGGCAATAGAAAAAAATTGTTCCTGGAGGTTAGGAAGTATGACGCCAAGCGTAAAAGTTTTTCCTTGCTTAAAAAAAATGGCTGCCTGGTTGGGCTCATAGTTGATTTCTTTAGCCACCTGCTGTACCTGCATTCTTGTTCGTAACCCAATACTTGGATGATCATGCAATGCCCTTGAAACTGTAGAAACTGAAACATTCAGCCTCTTTGCAATTTCCTTTATGGTAGGTAGTTTTTTCGTCATCGTTGATCTTTATCAACTAAAGACGCTAAGGTAATGTTTCGTGTAAACTGTGTAAATAATTAGTTTAAAACCGGTGGCAGTTTTTTAGTAACTTTCGGTACTTAAAACTACCAACTATGCGAAAAGTTTCTGACATTCTTGGCCGAAAAGGAGCTTCAGCCGTGGCCGTGGCCCCCGACACAAAAGTGATCGAGGCACTGAACATTATGGCTGAAAAGAACATCGGTTCAGTGCTTGTAATGGATGGCGGCGAATACCTTGGTATCATTACAGAAAGAGATTATTCAAGGAAAATTGCCCTCAAGCACAAAAGTTCTGTTGATACAAAGGTTTCTGAGATCATGACAACAAATTTGCCCGCAGTAAGTCCCAATGATACCGTGGAATACTGTATGGAGCTAATGTCTGATAAGAATATTCGTTACCTCCCTGTTTTTGAAAATAATCTTTTAGCCGGTATTGTAAGTATGAGTGATGTGGTAAAAGAAACTATTTTGCAGCAAAAAGAAACTATCAGCCACCTGGAGAGTTATATCCATTCAGGTCTTTAAATTTGTATACAACTAAAAACACAAGTTAGTCCCGCCTCAGGCGGGATTTTTATTTTTTACCAGTCTCATCCTGTTTTGTTTTAACCAATACAAGATCTTTTATATCTACATGGATCGGAAGCAGGCCAATTTTCACAACAGCTTTCTTGCCTCTCATTTCTATTACCTGTCCTACCTGGTGATTCTTTTTCATTTTCACTTTCTCTCCTACTTTTATTTCACCTGCCAGTTCTATAAATTTTGATTCAACTTGTTTTTGCATTTTACCGGCTGCCTTCTTTTCATGCTTATTGAATAAAAGAGCACTGATATTTTTGATCACTTTGTTTTTGTCTTCTTCTTTTCGCCAATCGATCACCATTTGCTTTAGCTTTCTCTCCATCTCTTTCAGGTAAGCAAGCTTTTCTTCAGATAATTTATTCTGATGTTTTAAGAGTTCTACTTGCTGATCATGTTTTTCCCGATCCATTGTGTGCTTCATCTCTTTTTTTAATTTCTCATTCTCCTGCATCAGTTGATGAAGCTCTTTTTCTTTCTTTTCAAGACTATGCAGATCCTGCTCAGTTCTGTTCAACAATTTATCAAGACGAAAATGTTCTTCATCCACCATAGTTCTCGCACGATCAATTAAATGTTTATCCAAACCAATTCTTTCAGCGATCGCAAATGTGTATGAGCTTCCTGGCTTTCCGATATTGAGTTTATAAAGTGGCATCAGGTTTTTTTCATCAAACGTCATTGCGCCGTTTAAAATACCCGGTGTTTTGCCCGCCATTACTTTTAAGTTCAGGTAGTGTGTTGTTACAATTCCATATGAATGTTTCTTTACTAATTCTTCCAATATTACCTCTGCAAATGCACCTCCGAGATTTGGGTCACTGCCGCTTCCCAATTCATCAATAAAGAAAAGCGTTTTGCCACTGGCAACTTCCATAAAGTGTTTCATGTTTTTCAAATGGCTGCTATAAGTACTTAACTCAAATTCCAGGCTTTGAGTATCGCCAATGTGTATCAACAATTGTTTAAACACACCAAATTTTGAGGACTGTTGTGCCGGTACAAGCAACCCACTTTGAATCATCATTTGCAAAAGACCAACAGTTTTTAATGTAACTGTTTTACCTCCGGCATTCGGCCCGCTGATAACAAGTATCCTATTCGTTTCATCCAATGTTAACGAAACAGGAATCGTTGGTTTATTTGCTCTTTTATTATATAAATACAATAAAGGGTGAAAAGCATTTGCTAAATGAACAATCGCTTTATCCTCAACAAGCGGAAATTCGCCATTCACGTCCAAAGCAAGCTTTGCTTTTGCACGGATAAAATCATATTCACCGGAAATAGAATGATACGTTGATAACAAAGAAGAATACACAGAGAGTTTAGATGTCAATTCACGAAGTAAGCGATACACCTCTCTTTTCTCATCGCTTTCTAAAGCATAAATATCATTGTTTAGCTCGATTGTTTCCTCAGGTTCTATAAAAGTAGTGCGACGACTTTCACTTTCTCCATGCAAAATTCCTTTTACTGTTCTTTTTTGTTCTGCAAACACTGCTACTACTCTTCTGCCATTCATGAAACTTTCTTCAATATCTGCCAGGTAGCCCTGCTTATTTAGTTTCGAAATGATCCTGTCAAAAACCTTTCGCAATTCATTCCGCTTGCGATATAAATTCATCCTGATACTTTGCAATTCATTTGAAGCATTATCTTTTACCTGCCCGTTCTCATCAATTATATCATCGATCATTTCAGCGATCACCTTTTCATAATAGGTACCATCGATTATTTTTACAAGACCATTGTACACATTTCTTCTTTCCGCATCAAACCAGCGAAAAATATTCTTCATCAATTCAGCCAACTTTCTGATTTCGATCAGTTCTCCACCCGCCAGCACTGCACCGGGAATAGAAAGCAACATTAATTCTTTTGATAAATTAAATACAGGGTCATTTGGAAAATAGATACTGTTTTGCAGAAGCTGTTTGTATTCATAACTCTGTCTCAATTCAGTTTCTATAAATTCAATTTGTGTATGAATTCTTAACAGGTTTGCTTTCTCAATTGCATATTCACTCCTGCAATGTCCAGCCAACAATGTTTTTACCTTGTCAAATTCTAATTGTATGTATGCCGATTCCGGGAAAAGTTTCATCTGCTCGTTAAAATAATTTTTTAGCCAGCAAAAGTAATTCTATTAGGCTTCTCTTGCGACGCTCCATTCGACTTTCAGTAATTCTGTTCAGCCTTTCGCTCCAGATTTGTTAAGGAACTCAGAAAGCTATTTGGTCTGTCATGCATCTTACAAACCAGCCATCCAAAATCCTCGTAAATTGCATTGAATTAGAAAAATGGAGCAAAAAAATAAAATAAGAATTTATATGAAAACATTTTGGCTGGCTGCTTTTACCGGCGCCGCCGCTTTAATTTCCTGTGCGCAAAACAATAATCAAAATTTAAAAATGAATACAACGAAAACATCTGAAAAAGCTGAACCGGCTATTATGGGGAAGGCGGACACCGCCACTTTTGGCACTGGTTGTTTCTGGTGTACCGAAGCGGTTTTTGAACAACTAGAAGGCGTTATTTCCGTAACGTCAGGATATGCTGGCGGGCATGTTGCCAATCCAAGTTATAAAGACGTCTGTACCGGCGAAACCGGTCATGCAGAATGTGTCCAGGTGGTTTATGATTCTTCAAAGATCAGCTTTGATGAATTACTTGAAGTTTTCTGGCAGGTGCATGACCCAACAACATTGAATCGCCAGGGAGCCGATATAGGCACACAATACCGCAGTGTAATATTTTATCATGATAATGAACAAAAACAAAAAGCAGAGAAATATAAAACCGAGTTGGATAAAAGTGGAGCTTATGATAATCCAATCGTGACAACTCTTGAGCCTTTCACTAA
>DASTZB010000379.1:0-4897 GCA_035764525.1 Chitinophagaceae bacterium
TGTTCGATCTTTACTTTCATTGCTTTTGAAAGATCTACCAAATCGGAATTGGGTTGTTTTACAACAGCGATAAGTAATCCATCTTTTCCATTCGCATTGATCTTAATGAATTCAACTCCTTCATTTACATCTATTGTTGCTACGTCTTTTAATGTGACGATCCGCTTACCATCATTTTTGATAACAATATTCTCCAGTTCATTTTTGTTATGTACTGTAGCGTCGGTTATGGTCAGGTAGAGGAAACGGTAATCAGATAAAAAACCATTTGACTTAATAAAATTCGTTTGAGCCAGCGCGGAATTGATGAGATCAGGTGTGATAGAGAGAGTGCTCATCTTTTGCACATTCAGTTGCAACCAGTATTCTTTTGTTCTGCCGCCAGTAATTCTTATTTCTGAAATTCCTTCTACCTGGGATAAAAATGGTTTGATAGTGTAAATAGCGAGTTGTTTTAATTCGATCGGCGATCTTGTATTACTCTCAACTGAATAACCCATTACCGGTAAAATGGAAGGATTCATTTTAGCCACAGTTATATCTACATCAGGTGGCAGGGTATTTCTTATCTCGCTGATCTTCGATTCTATGTGCTGCTGGTTTACATCAATATTGCTGTTCCATGTCATGAATGCAGATATTTCACAACTGCCGCGGCTGGTAGTACTCCGTATCATTTGCAAATCAGGAACCTGTTTGATGGCAGCCTCTAACGGCCTTGTCACACTCACCATCATTTTATCTACAGGCTGCAATCCTGCATCTGCAATTATTTTGATCTTGGGAAAAGTGATCTCAGGAAATAAGGATGTTTGTAATTTGCCGTATACAAATATTCCACCGGCAATGATAAGAGCAAGAAGAACGGCAAGAGGATTTTTATGTGATATGAAAAATTTGTTCACGTACTATTAGTTTATTGCGCTACGATCCTGATTCTGGCAGTATCTGCCAATCCATAGTTCCCGGTCAATAAAAATCTATCGGATGCCGAAAACTTTGGTGATATGATCTCAATTTTATCGTTGATCTCTAATCCTTTTGTTACCGGCACTTTTGCAGCGGTTGAATCATCAATTAGTTTCATTACCCAAAAATTAGTTTGTGTTTCATCAGCCAAAACCGATTGTTTTGGCAATGAAATCGCATTTGTTTTCGCAGTCTTCACCACTTTTACTTTTGCAATAAGATTGATAGGAAGATTTCTTTCATTGACCTTGAGTATAATATTCTGCGTTTGTGAAGCGGAGTCAACGACAGGCATCGCTGAAGCAATGCGTGCCGTCATTATTTTGCCGTCTGGTAACAACAGTTCAACAGTTTGCTTATTTAATACATAGGGTCGCAATTCGTAAGGAAGGTTAAGAATAAATACAAAACTATTTGCATCGCTGATCACGGCTAATTGTTCTCCTTCCTGTACATAATCACCCGGCTGATGATTGACCTCCGAAACATAGCCGGTTGTTCCTGCCTTAATATTAATGATCCCGGTAAATTTGAATGAGCTGTCCAATTGGTTGATCGCATTACCAATACTTTCCGCTTCTTTAGTTTTTAAAACAAAAACATTTTGCGAAGAAGAAACCATTTTTCCTACTTGTGCATTTACTGATTTGATATATCCATTAGAGCTGGCTTTTACAAATGCTTGCTGAAGAAATGTAGAAGTGGCATTTAACTCAATATATTCAACTAATGGTTCAGTGGTAATAGAAGTAACAGTAGCAGGGGTGATCGTTTCCTGCTCTTCTTCAATTATTGTTTCTTCGGTTTTTTTCGATTGGCAGGAGACCAGAACCAACCAGAGAACTAAAGAGTAGATGCTGATTTTTTTCATAACAATTAATTTATCGTCCCCAGTAATTGAGTTGGTTCACTATTTTTAAACGGGTAATATAGTTCTGTGTTACCAGGTTCTTTGCATTAAAATAATTATTCAGTGTGAGTATGAAATCAGTTAGCCGGATATCACCTGTTACCATCAATCTTTCATTCACAATGATCAGTGTTTCAGTGTATTTGATCTGTTTATTGATCTGGTCGATCAGTTTATCTGTTCCATTTAACTGTTGCAGCAGCTGCATCATTTGCTGGTTGCGCTGCTGAATAAAAAAATCTCTTTTAAATATCCTTGTTCTTTCCTGGAGGTCAATTTTGGAATATTGCAGTTTCTTTTGCCTTCCGTCATAGATAGGAATAGTTAAGTTAACTCCGACGCTAACTCCAAAATTTTTATAGGGCTTATAAGTTAGTGAAGAATTATAACCGCCATCGCCGTAGGCGTTGATCTTTGGCCGATAACTGAGGTCGATTAGCATCCTGTCATTTGCCAGCTTTAAACTATCAAGCACAAACTGGCGATAAAAAACCGAATTAGCAAAGTCTCCAAATGTTTTTGAATTCAGTTGAGGATCCTGCAACCTCATAGTAGTGGTATCTGCGATGCCGGCAAGATAATTCAGGGCAGCGTAATCAAATGTATATTGTATTTCTAATTGGGAGGTAGACAACAATTGTTGCTGCAATATCACTACAAATCCGAGGTATTCATTTTGCTTAAATACATTGTCCTGCGTCAGTTTTTTTAATAAACTATCTTCTTTTTTTAGCAAATTATTGATCTCGTAATTAAAATCAAGTTGCAATTGTTCTCCATACGTAACAATGTATTGATCCGTGATCGCCTTTATCACATCATGTTCTGATATCTTAACATTATTTGCAATAGCCTGGCTTTGCAGTTGCAGGTTTGCAATTTGCGAAGCGATCGTCTTACTGCTTAAAAATGATTTACTGACCTGTATCAATGCAGATATCTGCTGGCCATTTGAGATCACTTCGTCATATCCATAACCATTAATGATAGGCGCATAGCTGTTATTACTTATACCATTTACTTGTGGTTTCAGTGATGCACGAATGATCTGGCTATCCAGTGAAAATGAGAGAACCTGGTTCTGAAAATCTTTTAATAAAGGGCTATTGGCGATTGCCTGGTTAACAAAATAATCAAGATTATTTTTTTGTGCCCATGAATTAAAAAACAACAATGTACAAAACGATAAAATAAATAGCCGTTTCATTATTTTACTTTGATCAATAAAGCCATTCTACTTCCCGACAACCAATACCTGGAATGTGCCCGGTATCATCCTTGGTCTTGCATTAGGGGTTTTGGGATCAGGATTTTCAAAATCTGCTGTCGGTAAATAGATCCAATGGGTTTGTTGATCAATGGTAATTGTCCTTGCACCTCTTTTGGTAGTAATAGTAGCAACTGCTTCTACCTTATCTGCTGATCTTTCATTAAACACAGACATGGTTCCTTCCCCATTGGACGTATAAATATTTTTTGTATCCTCATCAAAAGCTACACCATCACATCCATCGCCAATTGGAAGACTTGCAACCACCTTGCCGTTGGCCGCATTTACTGCAATGAGGAATTTATTACCGCATCCGGCAAACAGCCTGTTCGTGGTTTTATCGATAACCAGCCCGGTAGGTTCTTCCCCGGGGCCAATAGCCCAATGAGATTCAACAATCATTTTCTTTAGATCAACAACTACTATCTCGTTCTTGTCTTCAATATTTACAAATAGTTTGCCCATTCCATTTGAAACGGCGGTTTCCGGTTTGCCCCCTACATCTATGCTGTCAAGTAATTTGTTTGAAACCGGATCGATAAAGCTTAAGTTCTTGCCACGACCATTGCAGGTGATTATCTTTTTGGTAAAGGTTTCATACATGATCGCATCAGGGTTGGCACCGGTAGGTATTTGAGTGATCACAGTATTTGTAGTAAGATCAAATACGGTTACATTGTTCAGTCTTCCATTACTGGTAAAACCTTTGTTCTGAGACTTATCAAATGCAACACCATGAACACCCATTGTGTTTTCAATTACACCAATAGAATCACCTGTTGTTTTATCTAAAATATTTACCTGGGTGCCATGTGATACATACAAGCGATTATTTCCAGGCCCAACAATTAAATAATCCCAACCGCCGGCACTTTGTATGTGAAAAGTTTTGAGAATACGAAAATCTTTCTGCGCTTGAAGACATGTAAATACTGAAGCCGTAAAGAATGTCGCTGAAAGAAGAATGATCTTTTTCATTTGTATGTTTTTATTTTAAATCAATCGATAAGTGCAAAATCTATTTTGCCAAACTGCCATCAGGATTCATTTCAAGTTCTTTCTTTTTACCGTTTACCGTAATATTTACCTCGTAAAGTATTTTACCACCGGGCTTTTCAATCTTTTCTGTTCTTCCATAAACTGCTCCCGGGTATTTTGTATTTACAGCATTGGTAACAGCACTCGGAAGCTCTGATGCAGGAATAGTTGTTTCTGTTTCCACCCAGGTTCCATCTAAACCGAAATTGGCTGACACATCTGTATTATTCATTTTGAAATTGGCTTCGAGTTCTTTTTTGTTTTCCTTTTCCCATTTTATATCTGTAGCGCCGGGAAATTTATTATTAAAAGCAGTTTTCACCGGGGCTGGAAGATCCTTTTCGTTTACTTTTTGCGAGCAACCCATTGTTGCAAATGAAAAAATAGAGCAGGCTAATGCTAATAACGATTTCATAAAATTATTTTATGTAAACCTACAGGGCGATACTGAACAAAAACTGATTTTTTTCTTTTAAAAAGTAATAGAAAAATGATGAGTCTCGTCTCTGAATTCGTACTGGAGTAAAAATCCGTAATGATCGCAAATCTGTTTGGCAATGGCGAGACCCAAGCCTGTTCCATCGGAATACTCTGATTTCCAAAAGCGGTCGAAAATTCGATCCTTGTCTAATGCCTGAGTGCCGGCATTGCTGATAGTAAATGTGTTTTTAGCTGACCGAAGCAGAATGTTTCCCTGTTTATTTGAATGT
>DASTZB010000380.1:0-4235 GCA_035764525.1 Chitinophagaceae bacterium
AGCTGCGGAAAGAAACTCAGCTTTACCATGTCCGTAAGGATGATCTATATCCCGCGGTTTTGCGGCAATATATAAACTATAAAGTCCAATAAATCCCGCGGCAACGTTTACGATGCTCTCCAGCGCATCTGTAAGTATGGAAACAGAATTAGTTAGATAATAGGCAATGAACTTTACTACAAGCAGCAAAACTGAAATGGCTGCTACCCATTTTTGTAATTGTAAATTTTGTGTTTGTGTTTTCAAAAGCTTTTCAATTAACCCGATGCAATATTATCCTGTTCTTTTGAAAAAGGCGTTGATTTTTCTCCAGCTTCTGAAATAGAATTCTTTATTCATGAGGTTTGAATCCCGCATGGCTTTGTAGGTAAGAAATATACCAACAGGCAGAAGGAAAAGTGTCGCCATCCACATTCCTCCAAAAGCAGTCATTACATTTTCCTTTGCATATTTTTCCCCGGTAGTATTAAAAAAGAAAAAGAACATGAAAAGTAAAATAGCAAAAATAAGAGGAGTCCCAAGCCCACCTTTTCTTATAATAGAACCTAACGGTGCACCAATAAAAAATAATACAAGACAAGCTAGTGATAGGGTAATCTTTTTATGCCATTCGATCTTATGTAGCCGAAGATCTTTTTGTTTAACCCTGAATTCTGTATTGGCAATCTCCGCATTTAATGTAACTGAACCCACCATAGCAGCTGCTTTTTGGTTAACTGCATATAAATTACTGTCAGGGATCAATTGCTCAAAACTTCTTTCTTTGACTTTTGGCAATATGGGTTTTGTATAACCGGTATCCAGGTATTTTGAAAAAGTAAAAACAGAAAAAATATCCTGTTTTACTTTTTTTGAATATTCATTTACACCTTTTTGAATTGAATCAATCGCTCTTGACAACTGACGCATACTTTGCATCCGGTGATTCGTCCTGTTTACAGTATCAGAAGTTCTTTTCTGCAAGCCAAGAGAACTCAGATCAAATTGCTTACTGTATTCTTTAAATCCAATACGGATAAATTCCGAATTCTTCGCAAACCGGTCTCCCCTTTCCTGGTATCGCCAGCCATCTTTTAAATTAAACTCCAGAAATCTTTTGTTGCCGGTTGTACGCATAATACCACTGTTAGCAATTATGAAATTATCCTGCAGGTTGTTTGGACCTTTTTCGTAAATGATAACATCATGCACAATGCTATCTCCTTCTTTTTTGCCGATCTTAATTGAAAATCCTTCAATCTTATCATAAAAAACGCCTTCCTGTATATCAAAAGAGGGTTTTGACCAGACAATATCTGCGAGCAATGTTTGTGATTTTAAAACAGCAACAGGAATAATAAAATTTGAAAATAAAAACGCAACGCCGCAAATCAACAGGCTAACTACAAAGAGAGGGCGCATAAACCTAAGCAGCGAAATACCCGAAGATTTTACAGCAACCAGCTCCATGCTTTCTCCAAGATTACCAAATGTCATTAATGAAGAAAGCAACACAGCAAGAGGCAAAGCAAGCGGAACCAATGCAGCACTTTGATACCATATAAATTCAAAAATTACTTTAGTGGAAAGCCCTTTCCCTACAAAGTCATCGATCCACAACCAGAAAAATTGCAATATCAAAACCAGGAGTGTAACAAAGAATACGGCAATAAATGGCCCGATGAATGCCTTGATAACAAGTTTATCGAGTTTCTTGAACATAAATTATACTCTTCTGAGCGAAGCCAGTTGCAGTTCCTATTTTTGATTAATGATAGATCAAACAAAAATACAGTTTTTGCCGGCTGAGGTGGAACTAGTATCAAGTCCTGATATTATTTTAACAAAGAATGCCATTCTGCAAAAAATAAAATCTTTTCTTGAACAGCTGCAGCTAAAACAACATGATATTTTACAAAAGTATTCATCACATTTTCCAGAAGAGATATTGAAGATCTCGCCAAAGATCTCAAGGGGAGAAAATTATAAAGGCTTACCCTGGTTAGTATTGGATAATCCAAGATATTTTCAACATAACAACATCTTTGCTATTCGCACAATGTTCTGGTGGGGAAATTTTTTCAGCATCACACTTCATTTATCAGGAAATAATAAAGACGGGTTTTTGAAAAAGATCATTGGTTACTTTTCATTATTGGGCGAAAGCGATTTTTTTATATATACCGGCCAAAAAGAATGGGAACATGATATTGATCCCAGTTCATATAAAAGCATATCCTCTCTCAATAAGGATGAATTAGAAAAAGTGGTTACTGAAAATAGTTTTCTAAAACTGGCAGTAAAATTTCCGATCGATTCCCTTGAAGCTATTGAAGACAAACTGTTGAGGAATTTTGGACTATTGGTAAAATGCTGCTGTTAATTACTGCCGAGACGATGAAAAAGTTCTTTCACCTGGTAATCCCAAAGCCTGCTTTGGTCTTTGATCTCTTTCTTCTCTGCAAAATCTTTTATAACAAGAATTGTTTGATTGGTTACTTCTGATTTTTCAATTTTGAATTCAAAGAATTCTTCTTTGGGTGCATGCAGCCAATGAAATCTTATGAACTTGTCTTGTTCTTTTTCCAACACTTCTGCTTTCTCAATTGTACCATTCCATGTAAAACTGAAAATATTATCTCTATCATCAACTCTATCCGCAAACCATTCCTGCAATCCGGCTGGTGAAGCCAGGAACTCATATAAAATAACAGGCGAACATCTTACGGGGAATTCTAAAGTGTATAACTGCTTTGCCATTCTGTTTATTCATTAAATAAGGTATTCAACTCGTGCAATAATAAAAAATTAATCAGTCCCTCAAAGTATTTTCCCTATTATTTTTCCCAGAATCCTTGTTTATTAAGATGTGTGGAAAATAAAGCCATTAATGCTTCGTTATAATCATAACCAAAGAAAGTTTTGGACGTGTCACTATTTTAACTAAATTGCTTTGACGTTCAATACGTTCTGAGGATAAAGAAAAACCGTGAGGATTTTTTGGGTAGCAATTACCAAAACTAACCAATATTCTTTTTTACCCTGAAAAACCTAAACACCCAATATACCTATGAGCATGAGGCAACTCAAGATCACGAAGTCGATTACGAATCGTGAATCGCAAAGTCTGGAAAAATACCTGCAGGAGATCGGCAAGGTAGAATTAGTTTCCCCCGAAGATGAAGTAAAACTGGCTCGCCTTATTAAACAAGGTGATCAAAAAGCTTTAGATCGTCTGACCAAAGGCAATCTTCGTTTCGTAGTATCTGTTGCAAAACAATACCAGAACCAGGGGTTATCATTACCTGACCTGATCAATGAGGGCAATCTCGGCCTGATAAAAGCCGCCCAGCGTTTTGATGAAACCCGAGGTTTCAAATTTATTTCTTATGCTGTTTGGTGGATCCGCCAAAGTATTCTTCAATCCCTGGCTGAGCAAGCAAGAATTGTTCGTCTTCCTTTAAATAAAGTAGGACTAACGAATCGCATTCAAAAAACTTATTCCCAATTGGAACAGGAATATGAAAGAGAGCCTTCAGCAGAGGAACTTGCAGAAGCCTTGGGAATGGATATCGAAGAAGTAACCGCATCAATGGGTATTTCAGCACGCCACGTAAGTATGGATTCGCCTATGTCAGAAGGTGAAGAGAATACATTGTTGGATGTATTAGAAAATCCGAATGCGGAAAAAACGGATGACAACCTGATGTATAATGAATCGTTGAAAACAGAAATAGAAAGAAGCCTGACTACGTTAACCGAAAGGCAAAAAGAAGTGATCTGCTATTTCTTTGGAATCGGCGTCGATCATCCAATGAGTCTTGAAGATATTGGCGAAAAATTCAGCCTGACAAGGGAAAGAGTTCGTCAAATTAAAGACAAAGCGATCACCAAGCTGAAAACAAATACCCGCTGCCAGGTTCTCAGAACCTATTTAGGCGCATAACAAATAAAAAAGAGTAATACTGAAATAAACCTCTACACTTTACTAATACTTATCTTTGCAATTCTTTAAAAAGTGAACTTAAAAAGTTCACTTTTGTTTTTGTGAAAGTGAAATAAATATTGATAATGTTCCAAAGTTTATCCGATCGTTTAGAATCAGCCTTTAAAAATATTAAAGGTGAAGCAAGGGTTACAGAACTCAATGTTGCAGCCACGCTGAAAGACATTCGTCGTGCGTTGGTGGACGCTGATGTCAATTATAAAATAGCCAAGGACTTTACAGATAGAGTAAAAGAAAAAGCAATTGGTGA
>DASTZB010000381.1:0-3160 GCA_035764525.1 Chitinophagaceae bacterium
AAATAAAACCGCGTAAACGTTCCCCATGGTTAATGGAAAAACGGTGATGCTTATTTTTGATTAATATATTAAAAGAGAAATACAAAACATGGAAATTAACACTGTCATTTTCGATCTTGGCGGAGTGCTTATTGACTGGAATCCCCGCTATGTCTACCGTACAATTTTTAAAACGGAAGAAGAAATAGATTGGTTTTTTGAAAATGTGGCTACACATGATTGGAATGAAAACCAGGATGCGGGTTACCCAATTGCGAAAGCGACCGAAGAGTTAGTTGCTCAGCATCCGGAATGGGAAAAAGAAATAAAAGCCTATTATGGAAGATGGACCGAGATGCTTGGTGGACCAATTCAAGAAACAGTAGAAATATTCAAAGAATTAAAACAAGTACCAGGCATGAAAACATATGCTCTCACCAATTGGAGTGCAGAAACATTTCATATTGCTTTGGAGCGATATGATTTTTTACATTGGTTCGATGGCAGAGTGGTAAGTGGCGAGGAAAAAACAAGGAAACCTTTTCATGAATTTTATCAACGGCTTTTAGAAAGATATAATGTGAAGCCTGCACAAGCATTGTTTATAGATGACAATTTAAGAAATGTAAAAGCCGCGGAAGAATTAGGAATAAAGGGAATTCATTTTCATGATCCGGAGGGATTACGAAAGGAATTGAATAAACTAGGGCTATTATTATGATTTTAACGGAAGGAGATTAGTTCCACTTCAAATATCAATGTGCTGTTAGGCCCGATCTCACGACTAATACTACGATTACCATAAGCTAACTGCGGGGGAATATATAATTTCCATTTACTGCCAGTTGGCATTAATTGCAAGGCTTCCGTCCAGCCTTTGATCACTCCATTTAATGGAAAACTTGCCGGTTGCCCCCGGCGAACTGAACTATCAAATACTTCACCTTTTATAGTTGTACCATGGTAGTGACATGTTACCGTATTGTGTGCTGAAGGTTTCGGTCCATCGCCCTGGGTTATGATTTCATATTGTAAACCGCTGGGTAGAGTTACTACCGATTCTCTTTTTCCATTTTCTGCAAGAAATACTTCACCTGCTTCCATATTATTTTTTTCTTTTTGTTGTAAAAATGATTTTAGTTTATCTGATAAGGACATAAAATAAATTTTATTCTAAAACAGGTCTCAACCATTTGGTAGCTTCTTCAATACTCATTCCTTTTCTCTTTGCGTAATCCTCCAGTTGATCCTGCATTATTTTTCCTACACCAAAATAATGACTTTGTGGATGGGCAATATACCAGCCGCAAATAGAAGCTGGTGGATTCATAGCCAGGCTTTCGGTTAATTCAACCCCAATAGTCTCCTGCGCATTTAGCAGATCAAACAATTTTATTTTTTCTGTATGATCAGGACAGGCAGGATAACCAGGAGCCGGGCGAATACCTTTATAATTTTCCTTGATGAGCTCCTCGTTACTCAAATTCTCATCTTTTGCATACCCCCAATATTCTTTTCTCGTTTTTTCATGAAGACATTCTGCAAACGCTTCTACTAACCGATCGCCAAGAATCTGTACCATGATCTTGTTATACTCATCATGTTCATCTGCAAATTTTTTAACCCATTTGCTGGCCCCAAAAACACTTACGGCAAATGCACCCATAAAATCATTACCGAGCTCCGCAGGGCAAATGAAATCACTTAATGAAAAGCTTGGTTGCCCAATTGCTTTTTTCAATTGTTGACGAAGAGATTCCAGTTTTACTTCGCCTTTTTCAGTTTGAAGGGTAATAGTATCTGCATTATTACTTGCTGCCGGCCAAAAACCAATTACTCCATTGGCAGTGAACCATTTTTCGTCAACAACTTTCTTTAGAAGCTTTTGTGCATCATCATAAATTCTTTTTGCTTCGGCGCCAAAAATTTTATCCGATAACACTTCAGGAAAACGGCCAGGCATTTCCCAGGCAATGAAGAACGGACCCCAATCAATGTATTTTGCAATGATGCCAAGATCATATTCTTTGAAAACTTTTACTCCATCAGTTGCCGGCCTTACCGGTTTATAATTTTTCCAGTCGAAATATTCTTTTGTTATTACGGCTTCAGAATAGGGAATAAGGGATTTTGTTTTGTTCTTGCTTAAAAATTGTTCGCGGAGCTTCTCGTATTCCTTTTTTGTTTCTGCCAGGAATGGTTGTTTTTGCTCATTACTTAATAAAGAACTTACCGCAGTTACACTTCGGCTTGCATCCAATACATGCAACACTCCATTATCATATTGCGGCGCAATTTTTACAGCGGTATGCATTCTTGATGTAGTCGCACCACCAATAAGTAATGGCTGTTTCATTCCGCGACGTTTCATTTCATGCGCAACATGCACCATTTCATCCAATGAAGGAGTAATTAATCCACTTAAACCGACGATGTCTGCTTTTTCTTTTTCTGCAGTGTCCAAAATTTTATCTGCATGTACCATTACACCGAGGTCAATTATATCATAACCATTGCAGCCGAGCACAACGCCAACAATATTTTTACCAATATCATGCACATCGCCTTTTACAGTTGCGAGCAAAACTTTGGGGGCACTGGCGGATTCTTTATTTTCAGTGCCGGCCGCTAAGTGAGCCTGTTTTCTCAGCTCTTTTTCCGCTTCAATGTAAGGGGTTAAAATAGCAACTGATTTTTTCATGACCCTGGCACTCTTAACTACCTGGGGTAAAAACATTTTGCCACTGCCAAAAAGATCACCTACCACATCCATCCCCGACATTAACGGGCCCTCGATCACATCAAGCGGTTTAGGATATTTTATCCTGGCTTCTTCAGTGTCAATATCAATATAATCAGTGATACCATTTACCAGGGAATGCTTTAATCTTTCTTCCACAGAAGCATTTCTCCATACTTCATCTTTGACCTCAACCTTTCCTTTTGCTTTTACCGTTTCGGCAAATGCAATTAATTTTTCAGTCGCCTCATTGTTATTATTATTACGATTGAGAATTACATCTTCACAAAGCTTTTTCAATCCAGGTTCAATCTCATCATAGACTACCAACTGCCCTGCATTTACAATGCCCATATCCATTCCTGCCCTGATCGCATAAAACAGAAAAACAGACTGCATTGCCTCACGTACATGATCATTGCCACGAAATGAAAATGAAAG
>DASTZB010000382.1:0-2005 GCA_035764525.1 Chitinophagaceae bacterium
GGGTTCAAGATTGGCAAGTATATGTACATTCTCAATATGCACGCTTCCGAGCTTACTTAATGTCTGATGAAGCTTTGCCCACTCCCCTCTTGGCCTTGGCATTGTCAATGCTTCGCCGTTAAATTTTGCTTCAGTATATAGATTTTTGTAAAGCGGTAATGCTGCTTTCATTACTGACGGCGCATCTGTATCATGTGCACGCAAAACGATCGGTGGCTCATCCGCTTTTCCTAACATTTTTAATCCATCCTGAACACCGGGAATAATTGTTTTTGTGAACCATTCAATATCATCGTTACCTACACCTTCCATTGCTTCACCCAAACAAACCATTAAACCAACATTGGGATACTTCTCAACAAATGCCGCGATCGATTTTCTTGTATAATCGTCGATCAATGGAATGATATGCCGTTCCCTTTCCTGTGTTTTTATTTTATGATGTTCGGCAAATGGCTTTGATACTATTATATTATAAAACATTTGTATCACCCAGATGCCACGTTTATCCGCTTCAGTAGTTATAAAACGATAGATCTCTTCATTCTTTTTGAATGTGGCATCATCCACCTCCACTGCATAAGGATAATCTTTCAATTTCACTAATGAGGCAAACGGATGGCCATTCCAGAGATAGAGGGAGTTCGTTCGGTTCTCCAGCATTGAATCCAAAACCTGCAACCATAATTTTTTATCATAAAACCACGGAAACGTTTCGGGTGTGTAAGGATATTCATATACATTTCTTCCGGGCAGATAAGTTGATTTTTGTAACCCAATGCACTGACCACGCAAAACCATTTCGGGTGCATCACTTATGTCTAATTTTTTAGGATAGGCCTTTAATGTATTCAGTTGTGAAGCGAATTCCAAGCAGCCGTACATCAAACCAGAAGCATCACTTCCTTTGATATGAGTAATATTCTTTTCAGTTTTTATGGAGTATCCTTCTTTTTTACCTGCTATATAATCAAAATAAATAGTGTGGCTTTTTCTGTTCAGCCCAAGCCTTTTTTCAATTTCCCTTATTTTCTGAATGCCCAATTCAACACGAGGTGGGGTTATCATATCCCCAAATCCAACCTGCGCCAATAAGAAATGGCTAAAGAAAAGAAATACTATGAAGAAAATTTTGTTCATTATTGCATTGAAGTACAAGAGAGTGATATGTTAATTAAATTGAGTTAATGCTATCCCTCCTCTTTCACTTGATAAATAAGCTGCCTCCACACATGCCATAGTATGAATGCAATCTTCAGCACTGTTATCCGGTTTTTCAATTGCTCCTTCTGCTGCCAGGAGTAATTGCCCCATGCTGCCGATGAATGCATGCGGGAACCAACTGCCTTCAATTTTCATTACCTTCCATTCGGGTTCTCTCCCTTCGTCAAGCAACACATATTCGAAACTATCTGCCGCACCGCGGGGATAATCTATCAGTGCACCAAAATTTATCTTAATAGCGCCTTTGCTTCCTTCAAATTTTATATACGATTGTTGTTTCGGTGTTCCATAATTATGACAATGATTGGTAAGAATATTGGCCGCCACCATTTCACCATAATCCATAATGATGTTGCTGCGTACCGAAGCTAATTGTGACATAGATGGATGCTTGGTTGTTTTAGCATAAACTGATCTTGGATTGCCCAGCAGGTTCCTGATCAGATCAATATAGTGAATGCTGTGATACAGAATTTCAACCCGCGGCGAAGAAACGAGATAATGCCAGAGATGCCAGGGAGTATAAACATTTACATTCACTTCAATATCGTTCGGCTCACCGAGACTGCCATCACAAATAAATTTCTTTGCGGCAAGAATATAAGGTGCATAGCGCAATTGAAAATTTATCGCAACCAGCATTTTTTTCTTCCTTACCAGCTCGAGTATTTGTTTTGCCTCTGCATAATTTTCACCCATTGGCTTTTGCAATAATACTTTTGCGTCATTTGGTAATTGCTTCAAAACCGGGATCGTTTGCGATCCGGGAACAGCAACATCA
>DASTZB010000383.1:0-6704 GCA_035764525.1 Chitinophagaceae bacterium
GCAACCGGTGAATATTTTATTCTGAACCAGTTTTCAAATCCCGATAATTATAAAGCTCATTATAAAACCACTGGTCCCGAGATATGGAGAGATACAAATAAAAGCATTACTCATTTTGTAAGTTCAATGGGAACCACAGGAACGATCATGGGTTGCTCAAGATTCTTCAAAGAAAAAGATACTTCAATTCAAATTATCGGTTGCCAGCCCACAGAAGAATCATCTATTCCGGGTATACGCAGATGGCCAAAAGAATATCTACCAAAGATCTTTGAACCCGAAAGAGTTGACCGGGTTATGGATGTATCACAAAAAGAAGCAACATTAATGGCCCGGCAATTAGCAAAAGTAGAAGGCATATTTGCAGGCATGAGCAGTGGCGGCGCGGCTTCAGCTGCTATTCGTCTTGCAAATGAAATTGAATCGGGTGTAATTGTTTTTATTACATGTGACCGAGGTGATCGCTATCTAAGCAGTGACCTGTTTGGGTAAAACTTTTCCCACGACAAGTTTAATAATTGCTAAATGTAGTTTGGGGAGAAAAAAAATAGAAACTATATCATTCAAAAAGATATAGACGCATGGTTTTTGTGGCTTTGCTTTTATGTTTTTAATGCCGCCGACCTTAGAAGAATTAAAGCAGTCTGACCTACCAGACCTGGTTGATATGTTATCTAAACAAGCAACAGAATATAGCCGGTTAATAAAGATAGAAGGCATTACTTCAAAAACCATCGCCATAAAAGAATTGATCCTTAATATTCAGACCGTAATAGATGTCAAAAAGACTTCTGAAAAAAAATCGGCTATAAGATAGTTTTTGTTCCAACTTGTATATAATTTCTCTGCCCTTACCTTTGTCAAACGGTTGTTAGCATCGCATAACTTCTCGTTTAACTATTAAACTTACACGTATGCTTACAGTAGCAGCAAATACGATCACTGAACTTCTCGGCAATAAAGCCGAATATTTGTTGAACCATGAATGCAAAACAATTTCAAAAGATCGCCTTCATTTACCCGGACCTGATTTTGTAGATCGCATCTGGATAAAGAGTGATAGAAACCCCCACGTACTTCGTAACCTCCAATTGATGTACAATACGGGCAGATTAGCAAACACAGGTTATCTTTCTATCCTTCCTGTTGACCAGGGAATTGAACACAGCGGTGGGGCATCGTTTGCAAAAAATCCAATTTACTTTGATCCTGAAAATATCATCAAACTGGCAATTGAAGGTGGATGCAATGCAGTTGCTACCACTTACGGTGGTTTAGGGTTTTTGTCGAGAAAGTATGCGCATAAAATTCCATTCATTGTAAAAATTAATCATAACGAGTTCCTCACTTATCCAAATAAGTTTGATCAAATAATGTTTGCATCAATAAAAGCAAGCTGGAACCTTGGCGCTGCCGCAGTGGGTGCCACTATCTATTTTGGAAGCGACGAATCAGCAAGACAAATTCAGGAGGTAAGCAAGGCATTTGAAATGGCGCATGAGCTAGGTATGGCAACCATTCTCTGGTGCTATTTAAGAAACCCAGCGTTCAAAACAAAAGAAAAAGATTTTCATGTATCGGCTGATCTCACAGGTCAAGCCAATCATCTTGGTGTAACCATCGAAGCAGATATTATCAAACAAAAACTTCCTGAGAATAATGGGGGTTATCTTGCTTTGAATACAAAAGAATCTGCTTATGGAAAAAATGATGCCCGCATTTACTCCGAATTAACTTCTGATCATCCAATCGATCTTTGCCGCTACCAGGTTGCCAATTGTTATATGGGCCGTGCTGGATTGATCAATTCGGGTGGCGCCTCATCGGGTGCAAACGATAAGGCAGAAGCTGTAGCAACTGCAGTTATCAATAAAAGAGCAGGAGGTATGGGATTAATCAGCGGCCGCAAAGCATTTCAACGACCGATGAAAGAGGGTGCAGAAATTTTGAATGCAATACAGGATGTGTACCTCGATAATGATATCACTATTGCCTGATAACAAACTATTTCTTAAATAACCCGTCTTATTTGACTCAAGATGGGTTATTTTTTTAGCTTACCTGTCAAAAAACGAGTTCCTTCTGGCAACTTTTGTTTTACGAATGCCGATTTAGTAAAAACATATTTATGAAAAAAGGTCTCGTGGTCTTTCTGGCAGCATTTTTTGTTGTTGCATCATGCAGTAAAAGCGGTAGCGACGGTGGGAGTGGCGGCAGTGGCACTGGTGGTGGCGCGGGCGGCGGCAGCTCCGTAAATTGTTCTGGTGTGCCAAGTGCATTTGGAGCTAATGTTAAACCAATTATACAATCAACCTGTGCTACAGATGCTACATGTCATGGCGCAGGTAGTGCAAATGGACCTGGTCCATTGCAAACCTATGATCAAATTTTTAATGCAAGGGTTATTATCAGGTCAGCTGTTAGCAGTGGTTCTATGCCAAAAACCGGAACCCTGACTACAGTCCAAAAAAATACCATTCTTTGCTGGATAGATTCCGGCGCTCCTAATAATTAGATTTTTTTGCGACGATCAATAAGCTACAATAAATGCCTCTTAGAAACAGGAGGCATTTTGTTTGGGTAGCCAGCAATACTAATTCTATTGAACTTTTTTTGCGTTGCAGTGCAGTGCATCATAAATGCTATTGGACTTCTTGTCCTTTTGATCCAGGTAAGCTCCGAAGCAATTGCTCAATATAGATATAACGGATTAACGGCGCTTCGCAAAGGACGATGATCATGGAACAAAAGTTGGGAGCATAAAAAACTATCAAACGTTCAATCTAAAAACCTCAGACTTCAATCCTCAGACTTCAATCCTCAAACCTCAAATTTCAGATTCCCTATATTTGTGACCACTCAAAACTTTTTGCATGGCAAAACAGGTAGAAGATTTTGATTCCAACCTGGCTGGTGAAGAAGGAAAAGAATCGACAAGAACAAGCTGGTTTAAACGAATAAGAAAGGGTATCCTTACAGGTACGCATGAAAAAAAGGAAACACCTGAGGGGCTGTGGACCAAATGCCCTGAATGCAATTTTATCTGCACATCAAATGAGCTGAAAGAAAATCTTTTTGTTTGCCCGAAATGCAGTTACCATCATCGTATCGGCAGTGAAGAATATTATTCAATTCTCTTTGACGATAATGAATATAAAGAACTGTTCGAGAATATTCTTAGTAAGGATTACCTTGAATTCACCGACCTGAAACCTTATAAAAAAAGATTGGAAGAGATCTGGAGCAAAACAGATCTGAAAGATTCAATGCGGGTTGCCGTGGGAAAAGTTGGCGGCAATGATATTGTTATTGCCTGTATGGATTTTGAATTTATCGGCGGTAGCCTTGGCAGCGTGATGGGTGAAAAATTTTCAAGAGCAATTGATTATTGCATTGAACATAAAATGCCATACCTGGTAATCTCAAAAAGCGGGGGAGCAAGAATGATGGAAAGTGCTTTTTCATTAATGCAGCTTGCCAAGACCAGCGGTAAGCTTTCTCAACTTAGTGATGCAAAAATTCCTTATATCTCTTTTTTAACAGATCCAACATTTGGCGGCATCTCTGCTTCCTTTGGCATGTTGGGTGATCTTAATATTGCAGAGCCCGGCGCATTGATCGGCTTTGCAGGGCCAAGAGTTATTAAAGAAACAATTAAAAAAGATCTTCCACCTGGTTTCCAACGCAGCGAATTCATCCTGGAACATGGCTTCCTTGATTTTATCGTTCCAAGAAAAGAATTGAAAGATAAAATGACAAAGGTGTTGTGGATGTTTAAGAATTAATTTTGTTATCTCCAGCCTGAAGGCTGGAGCAATTCAGCCGCCGCAAATCATGGATATTAAAAACCGCTCCGCCTTTCATGAATATTTTTTCGACAATAAGTATGTCGCAGGCATCGTATTGGCAGGAACTGAAGTAAAGTCCTTAAGAGAAGGTAAAGCAAGTTTCAACGATAGCTATTGCATCATTCATAAAGGCGAGATCTGGCTCAAGAGTTTGCATATTGCTGAATATTCTCACGGCACTACAAACAATCACGATCCAATAAGAGACAGGAAATTACTTTTACAAAAAAGAGAAATAAATAAAATAGAAGGAAAGCTAAAAGAAAAAGGATACACTTTGATCCCTCTTCTTATTTTCTTTAATGAAAAGAACCTGGTCAAGGTTGAAATTGGTCTCGGCAAAGGCAAAAAACTGCATGATAAACGGGAAACAATCAAAAAACGTGATGTGGAGAGAGAAATGAAACGTTTTATCAAGTAATTTTTCGGGTAAACCTGCGTTATATTTGAGCACAGTTTTTGAATAATACTTTGTTCCATGCAAAAACCGCTTTTCTTAATCGGCTTACTATTCACCTTACAAGTTTTTTCTCAATCCGCAACCGGTTATTGGTATGGAGCAGCTAATGTGAAACTGCGCAATACTTACAGCAATTATCTGGTTGAACTTATTCTTGAACAGGATCACAACAATGTAAAAGGGGTATTGAATTATTTTTTTAAAAACACATATCGCAGCATCCCGGTCCGCGGCACTTATAATTCCACCACAAGACTTGTTTATATTTCAAATGTCCCTGTCTCTTATTACGGTTCGTATTATAACCGTGATGTTGACTGTGCAATGAACTTTGCGGCGACATTGAGAGTTTCACAGGTTAATTCGGTATTGAAAGGATCCTTTATAAGCAAGCCTGAATATAAATATACTTGTCCGGAAATTTTATTTACACTTACGCTGAATACTGATGAGCTCAAACAAGATTCCGTAATGAATGCAATCAAAGTTTTTAAAGAAACATTCCAGGTTTGGCGGCCTTCTGAGACAGATACGATAGCTGCTGTGAAAATTCAGCCGCGAAATGTTGTTAATTATGTTGTGAGTAATCAATATAAAGAAAGAGAAAAAGTTGTTGCCGATGAACTAACCGTTGAATCAGATACGCTGAAAGTAGATTTTTATGATAATGGTGAAATAGATGGCGACTCAATTTCTGTTTTTTACAATGATAAGCTAATCGCATTTAATCGCATTCTCAGCACACGATCAGTTCACTTTGATATCCCATTAGATTCTTCCAAAGAGATTAATGAGATCACAATGTTTGCAGATAATCTTGGTACTATTCCTCCCAATACTGCATTAATGATCGTAAACGATGGAAAGAAGCGCTACGAAATAAGACTTACCAGCAATCTTGAAAAAAGTGCAACAATCAGGATCAAAAAGAAATCTCCTGATAAGATCAAAAATAAATCACTAAAATAATTCAGGCTGGCTGCTTCCTTTTGGTTTTACCCATTCCATTTCTACACTCTTACTATAATCCAATAATCTGGTTCCTACAGTTTTCCAACCTGATAACTCCACAGCTTTTTCCAATTTCATTTTCCCTTTTCTTATTTGTGCGCCCCTGCCCTGCTGCACTGCTAAAACAGGTTCAGCGTCTGTAGTTACAGCTTCAACATAATTGCCTTCACCTTCTTTGATGAAAAGGAATTTATTCTTTAAAGTAGTTGTTTCGATCTTGAAACGTTTTGCCATATATTGCTTTTTATCCATGTCGGCATAAACTGTAGTGACAATTTTTTCAGGATCAAATTTTTCGATAAGCAATACTTTTTCCGCATCCAGTTTCTGCGTGAGTTCCTGGTCAGTTATTTCATAATTGCCGTCATTATATACAACTAATATTTTATCATCGGCATCAAACATGCCGAGATATTGTCCTTTTTCATCTGCATTCAATCTGCCAAACTGATCATCGTACCAAAGTTTTTTACCAGCGATGGTTGACTTACCGGCTTCTTTTAATTTAACACCGTCGGCTTTTATGGGATATTTTGTTACAGTAATTCCCTTGCTGCTTCGTCCCATGATCTCCAATTCAGCAAAGTTGTATTCAAATTCCTTTTTATGAGCTTTGCTCCCCGGAGTCAAAACAATTCTTACAATTTCTGCTTCCGCATTTGGATTCACACTTAAATAATGCACCTTACTTTTCTCGTGTTCTTTAGCAATAAAATATTCTTTATCTCTCGTTACACCGGTCACATTAAAACGTTTTGCAAAACTTCTGCCATTCGTACCATCCATATAGATCATGTTATAAGTAGTACGTTCGTCATTTTTTTGGAAAACCGCCGCATGAAGAATGTCCTTACCTATATATGTTTTCTCCCCCACTTTCACCACTTTCATGATACCACCTTTAGTGAAAACTATAATATCATCCAGATTGCTGCATTCAACAACAAACTCATCTTTGCGTAAACTTGTGCCAATAAATCCTTCTTCACGATTCATGTATAGTCGTGTATTGGCAATGGCTACCTGTTTCGCTTCGATCACCTCGATCGTTTTGATCTCTGTTTTTCTTTCCCGATCCTTTCCGTATTTCTTTAAAAGATTTTCAAAATAGGCGACTGCATAATCAACAAGATTGGCGATATCATGTTTTACCTGTTTTATATCCGCTTCTAATCCTTTTATCTGCTCATTCAGTTCATCAATGTCAAGCTTATAAATCCTTCTGACGGGTTTTTCTGTAAGCTTAATGATATCCTCTTTTGTAATTGCTCTTTTTAATTGTTTTTTAAATGGCTTAAATGCTTCATCAATTGCTTCAAGAACTTTATCCCATGTAGCATGTTTTTTCTCCAGCTCTTTATATATCTTTTCTTCAAAGAATATTT